>JBGASI010000414.1:0-4520 GCA_044229815.1 Vicinamibacteria bacterium
GCGGGCTCCATCTCCGAGCTGGAGGCGCTCGTCGCCGGCGTGGACCCGGACGCGGGGCTCCTGGTCGGGAGCGTCCCCCTCGGCGACGAGCCGGCCCGGGCGGGTCGTGCGCTCCTGCGCTGGGAGCTGTCCCACATGGCGACGGCGGCCTGCCTCGCGACCTACGAGGGCAGCCCGCAGGCGCTCGTCTCCGCCTTTCGCGCCGCCTTCTCTCTCGGCGATGCCCTCTTCGACGAGGTGGTGCCCCTCGATGCCGCCGCCTCCGAGCTCTCGCTCGAGGGCCCCGCCGGGGAGCCGGCGCCGCCGGGCCTGCGGACGTACCTGCTCTACAACACGCGTCGCTTCGCCACGTACCTCGCCTACTGGTCCGACGACGCGCCCGCCGGCTCGCTGCGCGTGTCGCTCAAGGAGCCGAGCGGCCGGCCGGCCACGCTGCGCGACGGCCTGGCGGGCCGCGTGACGAAGGTGGCGGACTTCGCCTGGGAGGCGGCCGGGAACCGTGCCGCGATGACGGTGCCCCTGTCGGCCACGCCGCTGCTGCTCGACTTCAACTACGCGGCGGTCGAGACCAAGGCGACGCGCGTCGACGTGACCGGGCGGGTGCTGCCGACGGTGGGCGAGATCATCTACCGCCACCAGCAGGTCCAGGCCGCGCAGGACGCGGTGCTCGAAAACTACGTCGCCGGCGTCCGCATGGAGCAGCACTTCCGCGCCTCGGCCATCGACTCCGGCTGGGACGTGGCGACCGAGAACGTGCTCTACGGGGATCGCCAGGGCGCCGAGTGGGAGGAGACGAGCTTCGTGCTCAACGGCTCGAAGTGGGGCGCGGACCGCCCGCCGTTCCCCCTGCTCCAGCCGGAGAAGGTCCTGTCGCTGCCGCTCGACCTGCGGCTCAACGCCGACTACACCTACCGCCTCGAGGGCACCGGGACCGAGTCCGGCCGCGAGTGCTACCTCGTCCGCTTCACCCCGGTGAGCGATCAGAAGCCCCTCTACCGCGGCACCGTCTGGATCGACGCGGAGAGCTTCGACAAGGTCAAGCTGCAGGCCGTGCAGACGCACCCCGGCTCGCCGGTGCTGTCGAACGAGGAGACCCACTACTTCGAGCCGGCCGGGGCGGCCCGCGGCCGGCGCCTGCAGCTGCTGCGCCGGCTGACGAGCCGGCAGATCATCCTGATCGCCGGGCGCAACCTGCTGCTCGAGCGGGACGTGCGCTTCGACGGCTACCAGCTCAACGTGGCGGACTTCGCCGCGCGGCGCGAGGCCTCGCGCAAGGGCGGCAACGTGATGTACCGCGACACCGACAAGGGCCTGCGCAGCCTGGTGAAGAAGGACGGCGAGCGCGTGGTGTCGGAGCGGCCCACGAGCACCGCCCGCGCGCTCGCGGTCGGCACCGTCGTCGACCCGAGCTACGACTACCCGCTGCCGGTGATCGGCCTCAACTACCTCGACTTCGACTTCATCGGCAAGGACTCCCAGCTGGCGCTGCTCTTCGGCGGCGTCCTGGCGCTCGTCAACGTCCAGCGCCCGCAGCTGATCGGGCCGCGCGTCGACGCCAGCCTCGACCTGTTCGCGATCGCCGTCTCGTCGCGCGACGAGGTGTGGAGCGCCGCGGGCTCGCGCAGCGACGAGCAGCTCCAGACGCGGCCCTTCTCGACGGGCCTCAACCTCGGCTACCAGTTCACGCCCTTCCAGAAGCTCAGCGCCAGCTACCAGCTTCGCTACGACGCCTACAAGGCGAACGACGAGACCGCGGCCGACTTCACGCGGCCCGTGGGCACGTTCACGAACGGCCTCGGGCTGGCCTACGAGTACCGCAGGGGCGGCTACACGTTCCAGGCCAACGGCATGCTGTACCGCCGGGTGAAGTGGGAGCCGTGGGGCCGGGCGGGCGACTACGACCCGGCGCAGCAGGACTACGCGCGGTACGGCGCCAGCGTCTCGAAGGACTTCTTCGCCGGCGTCCACAAGCTCCGGCTCAACCTGGCCTACTTCGGGGGCCGCGACCTCGACCGCTTCAGCATGTACCAGTTCGGGCTCTTCGACGAGACCCGGATCCACGGCGTCCCCAGCGCCGGCGTGCGCTTCCCGGAGCTGGCGATGGCCCGGGCCACCTACTCGCTGAACCTGCTGGAGCTCTACCGGCTCGACGTCTTCGTGGACCAGGCCGTGGGGCGCGACCCCTACGACCCCTCCGCCTGGCACCCCGTCACGGGGCTCGGCCTCGGCTTCAACCTCAGGGGCCCGCTCCGCACCCTGGTGCGCGGCGAGGTGGGCAAGAGCTTCCTGCCCCAGGTCTTCTCCCGCGCCGGCTCCTTCAACGCGCAGATCACCTTCTTCAAGCCCCTATGACCGAGCCCTCCATTCACGCCACTTCCGAGACCGCGCGGGCGCCCCACCCGACGCTCACCGACTACTACCGCAGTCCCGAGGAGCGGCAGGCCGTCGTCAACGGGCTGTTCGACGAGTCGGCGCGCTACTACGACTGGATCTGCAAGGTGATGTCGGTCGGGACGGGGTCGCGCTACAGGCGCGAGGTCCTCGAGAAGTCAGGTCTCGTGCCGGGCATGCGCCTGCTCGACGTCGCGACCGGCACCGGCCTCGTGGCCCGCGAGGCGGCGGCCATCCTCGGCGACCCGCGCCGCGTGGTGGGTCTCGACCCGAGCGCGGGAATGCTCGCCGAGTGCGGCCGCTCGACGCCGGTGCGCCTGGTGCAGGCGGTGGGAGAGGCGCTGCCGTTCCGCGACGCGCAGTTCGACAGGCTCAGCATGGGCTACGCGCTGCGCCACGTGCCCGACCTGGAGCGCGCCTTCCGCGAGTACCGCCGCGTCCTCAAGAGCGGCGGCCGGGTCGTGATCATGGAGATCGTCCGGCCCCGCTCGCGCGTGGGCCTGTTCGCCCTGCGCGTCCTGCTGAAGTACGCGCTGCCCCTGGTGACGCGGATCGGGACGCGCAGCCGCGGCGCGGAGAGGCTGATGCGCTACTACTGGGACACCGTGGCCCGCTGCGTGCCGCCGGAGGTGATCCTCGAGACCCTGCGGCGCGTGGGCTTCGAGCAGGTCGAGCGCCACACGCTGGGCGCCGTCCTCACGGAGTACCTCGGGACGGCGCCGTAGCCCCGCCGGCGGGGGCGACCGCCTCGCGGCTCCAGCGCCCGTAGACGAAGCTGCCGCAGCAGCGCGAGCAGATCGGCAGCGGCTCCCGCCGCAGCTTCTCCCGGAACGCCTCGGCCCGCGGGCCCGTCCAGAGCGCGCGGAAGCTCTCGCGGCGCACGTTGCCGATCACGTAGTCGGGGAAGTCCCCGCAGAAGGCCACGTCGCCGTCGGGCTGGACCTGCGCGAAGTACCAGGCCACCGGGCACAGGTCGTGGCCGAAGCGCGGGGCGTGCCGGGTCAGGTAGCTCGGCACGTGGCGGGGGGCGAGGTCGGGCGTGAAGGTGACCCAGGGCCGGTGCTGGACGGCCGCCAGCAGGCGGCGTCGCCGCAGCCCTCGCAACTGCCCGACGAGGCGCTGCAGGCGGGGCGAGCCCGCGTCCTCGTCCGCCGGCCACGAGAACTCGAAGCCCTTCCAGGACGGCGCCGCGACGCCGAACTCCTCGCGCATCACCGTCTCGTACGCCTGGCCGGCCTCGGTCGGCACGAACCAGCGCAGGCCGACGTTGACGCCGTCGAGCGGCAGCGCGTCGAGCGCGGCCATCGTCTCGTCGACGGCCTCGAGGTTCAGCTCGGTGATCGGGAAGATGCCGAGCAGCACGGGGTGGGCCCGGCCGAGCCGCGCCCGCGCCCGGGCGACGTCGCGGACGCCCTGGGCCGCGCGCTCGAAGCTCCCGTCCTGGCCGCGGATGGCGTCGTGCAGCCGCGGGTGGCCGTCGAAGGAGACGGCGATCGAGTCGATGCCGGCCTCCACGATCTCGTCCGCGCAGCGCGAGAGCAGGCTGCCGTTGGTGATCATGGTCAGCGTCAGGCCGCGCTTCTTCACGTGGCGGACGAGTGGCACGAGGTCGGGGTAGAGCAGCGGCTCGCCGCCGAACAGGCTGATCACGGGCGCGTGCGGGGCCAGCTCGTCGATGAGGCGCACGTACTCGTCGAGACTCAGCTGGCGCTCGAGGGCGAGGACCTCGCGCAGGCGGGGCCCGCCGCCGGCCTGCGGGGCGCCCTGGCTCCCGACCGGCCCGCGGAAGATCCCGGTGTCGCCCCACTGGCCGCACATCCGGCAGCGCAGGTTGCAGAGGTTGGTCAGCCTGAGCTGGACGAACGTGGGCATCGGCAGCGGGTGCTGCTGCGGCGCCCGCAGGTGGCGCTGGGCGGCCGCGCGCCCGCGGCGCATCCGCCGCAGGATGCGCAGGCCGATCCAGCTCTGCCGCAGCTTCTCCACGAGCCTCATGGACGCGCCCTCTCGAAACCGAGGGCCTCGGCAATCGGGACCGACCGCAGCCCCGTCCCGGCGAGGGCGTCGAGCAACCGGGGCAGCACCTCGGCCACCACGGCCGGGCCGCTGGCGCCGCGCAGCGGGGCCCCGTC
>JBGASI010000415.1:0-5883 GCA_044229815.1 Vicinamibacteria bacterium
GTGGGGCCTCGGGCCGCCCGGCTCCGAGGGCGACCCGCTGCGCCGGGGCTTCGATCACTTCTTCGGCTACAACTGCCAGCGCCACGCGCACAGCTACTACCCGACGTACCTCTACGACGACGCGCGGCGGATCCCCCTCGACAACCCCGACGTACCGCCCCACCAGAAGCTGGCCGACGGCGCGCCGGCGGACGACGCGGCCAGCTACGCCCGCTTCCGCGGGAACGTGTACGCGCCGGACCGGAGCTGGGAGCGGGCCCGCGCGTTCGTGCGCGAGAACCGCGAGCGCCCCTTCTTCCTCTACCTTCCGACGACCGTCCCCCACCTGGCGCTCCAGGTGCCCGAGGACTCGCTCGCCGAGTACCGCGGCCTGTGGCCGGATCCCCCCTACCGCGGCGACAGCGGCTACCTCCCCCACCCCGCGCCGCGCGCCGCCTACGCGGCGATGGTGACGCGGCTCGACCGGGAGGTGGGACGGCTGCTGGACCTGCTGCGCGAGCTCGGGCTCGACGAGCGCACGATCGTGGTCTTCACCTCGGACAACGGCCCCACCTACGACCGCATCGGCGGCTCCGACTCCGACTTCTTCCGCTCCGCCGGGGGGCTGCGCGGGCTCAAGGGGTCGCTCTACGAGGGCGGCATCCGGGTGCCGGCGCTCGTCCGCTGGCCCGGCCGCATCGCCGCCGGGGCCACGAACGATCGCGTCACCGGCTTCGAGGACTGGCTGCCGACGCTGCTCGAGCTGACGGGGGCGCGCGAAGCCGTCCCGCGCGAGAGCGACGGGACGAGCTTCGCCGCGTCGCTGCTGGGCCAGGAGCAGGCGCCGCGGCCGTTCCTGTATCGGGAGTTCGCCGGCTACGGCGGCCAGCAGGCCGTCCGCGTCGGCGACTGGAAGGGCGTGCGGCAGGGGCTCGACAAGCCGGGGCGGCGGCCGCTCGAGCTGTACGACCTCAAGGCCGACGTCGGCGAGACGCGCGACGTGGCGGCGGAGCACCCCGACGTCGTGGCGCGGCTCGACGCGCTGGCGACGCGCGAGCACGTGCCGTCCGCCGAGTTCCCGCTGCCGTCGCTCGACACGCCCGAGCCGCGTTACGTGGCCGCCCGGACCGCGGCCGACCCGCGGCGCCTGCTGGAGGCGGACGAGAGCGCCTGGACGACGGCGCAGCGCATCACCTGGGGCCCGCAGGCCGTCGCCACCAGCTTCCGCGCGCTTTGGACGAGCACCGGCCTCGCCGTGCGCTACGACGTGACCGACCCGGCGCCCTGGCACACGCTCGCGCAGCGGGACGAGAAGCTGTGGAACGAGGAGGTCGTCGAGCTGTTCCTCGACGTCGGCGCGACGGGACGCTCGTACGCCGAGCTCGAGTGGAACCCGGTGAACACGGTGGTCGACCTGTGGGTCGACCGCGCGGAGAAGCGGTTCGACAAGGACTGGAACGCGGCCTCGCTCGAGAGCCGCGTCCACCCGAGAAAGGACGCGGCCGGACGCTGGTCGCCCACGGGTCAGAAGAGCTTCCACGTGCCGCAGGCCTTCCGGGACCTCGTGTTCGCGGGCGAGGCGGGACCGGCGGCGGCGCCGCCGACGCTCCCCTCGGCGCGCCTCAACGTCGTGTCGATCGTGACGGACGACCAGTCCTCGTGGTCGGTGGGCGCGTACGGCAGCCGCGACGCGCGCACGCCGGTGATCGACCGGCTGGCCCGCGAGGGCGTGCTGTTCCGCAACGCCTTCGTCACGACACCCGTCTGCTCGCCCAGCCGCGCCGGCTTCCTCACCGGTCGCTACGGCAGCGAGCTCGGGATCCGGGACTGGATCTCGCCGGAGGAGGCCGCCGCCGGGGTCGGCCTGCCGCCAGGCACGCCGACGTGGCCCCGGATCCTCCAGGAGCGCGGCTGGCGCACGGCGCTCTTCGGCAAGTGGCACCTGGGCCGGCGCTCCCACCCCACGGCCTTCGGCATCGAGCGCTTCTTCGGCTTCCTCGACGGGGGCAACACGCCGATGGACCCGACGCTCGAGGTGGAGGGTCGCGAGCAGGCGCTGCGCGGCTCGCTGCCCGACCTGCTGACCGACGAGGCGATCCGCTTCGTCACGGAAAGCCGCGAGCGGCCCTTCGCCCTGCTGCTGCACTTCCGCGAGCCGCACCTGCCCTACGGCCCGGTGCCCGAGGCGGACGCCGCCGCCGTTCGGGACGTCGACCCGGCGGTCCCGGACGCGCCCGGGCTCGACCGCGCGCAGGTGAAGACGTGGACCCGCGACCACCTCGCGAGCATCCACTCGGTGGACCGCAACGTCGGCCGCCTGCTCGACGCGCTCGAGCGGCTGGGCCTCGCCGGCCGCACGGTCGTGCTGTTCACGAGCGACAACGGCTACAACATCGGCCACCACGCGCTGCACACGAAGGGCAACGGCTACTGGGTGGCGGGCGGCGTGGCGGGCCCGCCGCGGCCGAACATGTTCGACACGTCGCTGCGCGTGCCGCTCGTGGTGCGTGGCCCCGGCCTGCCGCGCGGGCGCGAGCTCACGCAGATGGTCACGCAGCTCGACACGCTGCCCTCGCTGCTGGGGCTGCTCGGCGTGCCGCTGCCGCCGGGGCTCGTGCAGCACGGCAGCGACTTCGCCCCGCTCCTGCGGGGCGAGGCGACGCCCTGGCGGGACACGGTCTTCGGCGAGTTCGACATGCACCACTACACGCTCGCCCGCATGCGGATGATCCGCACGGAGCGCCACAAGCTGGTGCGCTACCTCGGGACGAGCCTCCAGGACGAGCTGTTCGACCTCGCGCAGGACCCGGGCGAGCAGCGCAACCTCTACCGCGCCGCGGCGAGCGCGGGGACCCGCGGCGAGCTCGAGGCGCGCCTCGCCGAGTGGCGCCGGGGCCTGGGTGTCGAGTAGGCCGCTCCTCGGGCTCGCCCTGCTGCTGGCCGGGCCGGGCGGGCCGGACGCGGCGGCGACACGGGTCCCGGCGCCCGCCTGCCAGGAGCAGAGCCGCGTGACGATGGGCTGCACCGGCACGGTGCAGGTGTGCGGCGAGGACGCGCCTCGCCTGCGGGCGGCAGCCGCGGCAGCGCTCGACGAGATCGACCGCGTCGACCGGCTGCTCAGCAACTACCGCCGCGACAGCCCGCTGTCGCGGCTCAACCGCGAGGCCTCCCGCGGGCCGGTCGCCGTCGAGCCGGAGCTCGTCGCGTTCCTCGCCGCGTGCCTGCGCTGGAGCCGCGCGTCGGACGGCGCCTTCGACGTGACGGTCGGGCCGCTGATGAAGGCGTGGGGCTTCTTCCGCGACGAGGGACGCCTCCCCGACGAGCGCGCGCTCGAGCTGGCACGCGAGTCGGTCGGCTACCGGCACGTGCTGCTCGACGAGGACGCGGGGACGGTCCGCTTCGACCGGGACGGCGTCGAGCTCGACCCGGGCGGCATCGGCAAGGGCTACGCCGTGGATCGCGCGGTCGCCGTGCTGCGCGGGCTTCGCGTGACCTCCGCCCTCGTCAACCTCGGGGGCAGCAGCATCTACGGGCTGGGTGCTCCGCCCGGGCGCGCGGCGTGGGCCCTCGACGTCCAGGACCCGAGCGACCCCGGGAAGACGGCCGTGAGCGTGAGCCTGCGCGACCGCGCGCTCTCCGTCTCGGGCGGCTACGCGCGCTTCTTCGAGCGGGACGGCGTCCGCTACGCGCACGTCATGGACCCGCGCAGCGGTCGGCCGGTCCAGGGCGTCCTGAGCGTCGCGGTCCTGACGGCCGGCGCCACCGACGGCGACGCGCTCGACAACGTCCTCTTCGTGCAGGGCGTCGAGCGCTCGCGCGCGACGCTCGAGGGATTCCCGCCGGCCGAGGCGTTCTTCTTCCTGCCGGAGCCGCGGCGCCGGTGGAAGCTCGTGCGCCTGGGAGCGCGGGCGACCCCTTGACGCGGCGGCCCGCGAGAGGGACGCTCCTGCACGCGGCCACGAGGAGGTTCGACATGAGCAGCCAGACACCGCCACGACTCGACACCCGCCAGGAGGTGGTACTCATCCTGCTGCGGATGGGCATCGGCTGGCACTTCCTCTACGAGGGGTTCGCCAAGCTCATGAGCCCGGGCTGGACCTCGGCCGCGTTTCTCGCCGAGTCCCGCTGGCTGCTTTCGGACCTGTTCCACTGGATCGTGGCCCACCCGGCGGTGCTGCGAACCGTGGACCTGCTCAACGTCTGGGGCCTCGTGCTGATCGGCCTCGCGCTGCTGCTCGGGGCGTTCTCGCGGGCGGCGGCGGTCGCCGGCATCGCGCTGCTCTCGCTCTACTACGTCGCGAGCCCGCCGCTCGCCGGCATCGCCTCGAGCGGCGCGGCCGAGGGCAGCTACCTGATCGTCAACAAGAACCTGGTCGAGATCCTCGCGCTGTGCGTGGTGGCGGCGTTCCCGGCCGGCGGCTTCTTCGGCCTCGAACGCTCGCTCGCCGGCCTGTGGGCGAGACTGCGCCGCCGCGCGCCGGCCGCCGAGCGGCCGGTCGGCGTGCCGCCGCCCGCGTCCTCGCGGCGCGACCTGATCCGCGCCGCGGCCAGCCTGCCCGTGCTCGGCGGCTTCGTGCTCGCGGTGCTCCACAAGCGCGGCTTCGACAGCTACGAGGAGAAGCTGCTGCGGGCCGGGGGCGACGTGGACGTCATGAGCAGCGCGACGCTCAAGACCTTCCGCTACGCGAGCCTCAAGGAGCTGAAGGGCCAGGTCCCCCACGCGCGGATCGGCAAGCTCGACGTCAGCCGCGTGATCATGGGCGGCAACCTGATCGGCGGCTGGGCCCACGCGCGCGACCTTCTCTATGTCTCGCAGCTCGTCAAGACCTACCACACCGACCGCAAGGTCTTCGACACGCTGCGGCTCGCCGAGCAGTGCGGGATCAACACGCTGCTGACGAACCCCCAGCTCGCGCGCGTCATCAACGCCTACTGGCGACGCGAGGGAGGCAGGATCCAGTTCGTGTCGGACTGCGGCTACAGCGACGTGCTGGCCGGCGTCCCGCTGTCGATCGACGCCGGGGCCAGCGCCTGCTACGTCCACGGGGGGATCGCCGACTCGCTCGCGAAGGAAGGCAAGGTCGAGGTGATCGGCCGCGCGCTCGACCTGATCCGCAGGAACGGCGTGCCGGCAGGGATCGGCGCCCACCAGCTCGAGACCGTGCAGGCCTGCATCGCCGCCGGTCTCGCGCCGGACTTCTGGGTGAAGACGCTGCACCACTGCGACTACTGGTCGGCGCGCAAGGACGTCCAGAACGACAACATCTGGTGCGTGAACCCGGAGGAGACGGCCGCCTACATGAGCGCGCTGCCGCAGCCCTGGATCGCCTACAAGGTGCTGGCGGCGGGCGCCATCCCGCCCAGCGAGGGCTTCAAGCACGCCTTCAGGAACGGCGCCGACTTCATCTGCGTCGGGATGTACGACTTCCAGATCGTGGAGGACGTGAACCTCGCCCTCGTGGCGATGGGCGAGGCGCGCGAGCGCCCGCGGCGCTGGCTCGCGTAGCCCACCCGGACATCAGTTGCCGAACAGCGCCTTGGTGTGAGCGGCGTCGACCTTGTCGTCGAGCTTGCTGATCGTGCACTTGCGCGCCTTGGCCTCGCAGCGCACAGCATTCGTCAGGGTGAAGACGGTCGTGTCGAACTCGCCCATCTCGAGCAGCTTCTTCTGGGCCTTCTCGCCGAGGTACATCTTGGTGAGGGCCATCGATATGCCCTGCTCGTCGGCGCAGAAGATGTCCTTGTCGCACAGGACGCCGGCCTCCGGGGAGAAGACCCCGCCCTTCAGCTGTACGCGAGCTGGCTCGCTACTGCAAGGGATGAGCCGATCGGAGCCGTCTGGGCAAACGCTGATAGGGATCCACTTGCGGCCGGAGCGAGGGCTTCGACGGAGCACGGGAACGA
>JBGASI010000416.1:0-4512 GCA_044229815.1 Vicinamibacteria bacterium
ACCCGGAGCTGCTGGCGCGCACCTGCGATGCGCTCGTGCGCGAGGGAGACCTCGTACTCGCCGCCGGTGGCATGCTCGCCGCGACACCGCTTCGGCTGGTCCGCCTCGAGGGGACCGCCCGCGTGAGCAGCAGCCTGCCGACGCACACGCTTCAGGTCGCCCTCGGCGTGGAGGTCGATCGCCGCGGCCTCGGCCGTCGGGTGGTCGGGACTGAAGAGTATGAGGCAGCGCTCGCGGCCTTCGGCGTCGTCTTCCTGAGCCCGGCGCAGTGGGCCGGGCTCGATCGAGCGCCGCTCGCCGACGACGCCTTCCTGCAGCGACTCGACCAGCGGCTGCAATGCGCCGGATCAGCTTATGCGGGCGCTGCGGCGCTGGAGTGGCGCGGATGGACGTGGCACGAGCAACGATGGACCTGGCGCCGCGACGCGAGGACGCCACTGTGGCGGGCGAGGTGCAACTGGGGCGGCTTCGTCTCGGCCTGGAGCGCCGGTGCTTCTCCGGCGACGACACCCTGCTTTGAACTACCCCCGGAGGATGGCGCACGGGCCCGCTTCGCGCTCGCCCGCCGCGACGGGCACCCGGTCGTGGTCTCGGTCCAGGCCGGGCTCCTCACCATTCCAGGTTGGTTGCCGCGCGCGGAGTATCGCTGGTTATCGCTGCACGCCGAGCCCGCGCTGGACGCCGAGCCGGGCCGCTGGCGTGTGCCGGCGGCCGAGCTCCCGCGCGTGCTGGACATGCTGAGGCAGCGCCTCGGCGTGCTCGTGGAGGAAGCATGAACGACCGACGTCAGTTGACCATCAAGCCGAGCTGCATGCGGGAAATCGCCGCGTTCCCGTCCGAGCGGGCCAGCCTGCTGTGGGACAAGATTAACCAGATCGTCGCCGACCCGTTACCCGACGGCAAGGTGAAGAAGAAGCTCAAGGGGGGCGACGGTATCTATCGCCTCCGCGTCGCCGAGCACCGCGTCTTCTACCGATTCGGCGAGACCTGGGTGAGCCTGCTCGGCATCCGCCGCCGACGCGAGGACACCTACGACGGCGTCCCCGGCACCAGCGTCCCCGATCGGCTTCCGTCCGAGGACGACGATGACCTCGATGGCTTCCTGACACGTCCGGCTCACCAGTCCAGCTTCTCCTTCACGCTGACACCCCCTCCGCGTGCGCTCCCACAGCCGATCACCCCGGAGCTCCTGCGCGGGCTCGGCGTTGCGACCTCCGCCATGCCGGTCCTGCTCCGCTGCCGCACGGAGGACGACCTGCTCGCGGCCGCGATCCCGGCCGAGGCGCTCACCGTCATCCTCGACGCCCTGTTCCCGCCGAGCCTCGAGTCGAGGGTGCAGCAGCCGGACCTCGTCGTGCCGTCCACGGAGCACCTTATCCGCTTCAAGGAGGGGGACCTGCTCGGCTTCCTCCTGCAGCTCGACGAGGAGCAGCGCCGGTTGACCCGCTGGGCCCTGACAGGCCCGACGATGGTGCGCGGCGGCGCCGGCACCGGCAAGAGCACCGTCGCGCTCTACCGCGTGAAGGAGCTGATGGAGCGCCCCGGCGCCACGGGCCGCGAGCGGGTACTGTTCCCGACCTACACGCGAGCCCTGCTGACGGTGACGCGGCAGCTGCTCGAGCAGATCCTGAGCCCCGAGCAGCTGCGCCGCGTCACCGTGTCCACTTGCGATCAAGTCGCCCACGAGGTCGTCTCCAGCCAGCGAAAGATCGGCAAGATGGAGAGTGATCGGGATGCCTTGCGCCGGCTCGCCGCGTTGCGCAAACAGCACCATCCGACCGGGGTCTCGGCCTTCGAGGCGCGCCTGCGGGAGCGCGCGCTCGAGCGCCTCTCCGACCCCTGGCTGATCGAGGAGTTCGACTGGATCGTCGACGGCCGCGGGCTGACGAGCCTCGAGGAGTACCTGCAGACCCCACGCCCCGGCCGCGGGCTCGCCCTGAACCCGCGGGCGCGCACGGCCGTCTGGGACCTCTACACGGCCTTCGCCGCCGGAGCCCCCGGCGAGCGCTTCCCGGCGCTGCGACGCGAGGCCCTCGCCGCCGCCCAGACCACCTGGCGCGGGCACTACGACGCCGTGCTCGTCGACGAGGCCCAGGACCTCAGCCCCGTGTCGCTGGCGCTGCTCGCCGAGGTATGCGTGTCCCCCGAGGGCCTGTTCTTCGCCGCCGACAACAAGCAGTCGCTGTACTCGCGCAACTACAGCTGGTCCTCGGCGCACCCGCGCCTGCAATTCCGCGGACGCACCGCCGTCCTGCGCCGCAACTACCGATCGACCCGCGAACTCGACCGCGCGGCCTTCTCCGTCCTGCAATCCGAGCAGGACGAGCCGCTGGAGGCGTCGATGAGCGTCCACGAGGGCCCGCTCCCGGTGCTGGTGCGCGGCGCGGCGGCCGAGGAGGAGGGCACCTGGGTGGCGGGCTTCATCCGTCAGATGGCCCGGCACCTCCACCTCAAAGTCAGCGCCGCGGCCGTGCTCGTTCCGACGGCCGCTGCTGGCGAGCTGCTCGCCGAGCAGCTGCAGACGGAGGGCCTGGATGCCCGCTTCTTCCCCGGGCGCGAGCTCGACCTGCGCAGCGAGGTCGTGCGTGTCCTGACCCTGCACTCGGCCAAGGGCCTCGAGTTCCCGGTCGTCGCCGTCGCCGGGCTGGCGGGCGGCGCCTATCCGGTGCCCGAGGACTTCGACGAGCCCGAGCTCTTCGCCGAGCGCGCCCGCCACGAGCGGCGCCTGTTGTATGTCGGCCTGACGCGAGCCATGCGCGGCCTGATGTTGCTGGTCCCGAAGGGCTGCCGTCACCCGGCCGTCCAGGACCTCGATCCCACCCTCTGGCACCTCGAGGAGGTCCGATGAGCACTGTCCGCGTCACCAACTATCTCGAGGGCGACCGCCGCCTCGTCGACACCGATCTCGTCGGCTTCCTGCGCAAGAAGCTCGACAAGGGCGACATCCTCGACCTCCTCGACGTCGCCGAGGTCGCCCCCGGCATCCTCGACGCGCTGTTCGACGGCTTCACCCCGGAGCAGGTCGACACCATGATCCAGGGCGCCGGCACAACTGTGATGGACGCGCTGGCGGCCTGGATCGATCGACGCGCGGCCCCGGTCACCCGGGTCGAGCGCCCCCGAGTTCACCCGCGGATCCGCCGCCCTGCGCCCCTGGTCATCCCGCCGCCGCTCGAGCGCGAGGCCAGCGGCGACGAGCGCTTCACCCCGACGCGCCTCGTGCAGCGCCTCCAGAGCACGCTACGCGGCTATATCGAGAGCGCCTATCCCCTCAGCGACCCCTCGCTGATCCGGGCCCGCCGGATCCTGCTCGAGCAGGAGGCAGACGGCCATCTCCTGGCCCAGGAGCCCTACATCGAGACGACCACGCGCTATGCGAGCGCCCCCGAGAGCTACAGCGAGCTCGACCTGCCGCCGCACATCGCATCGCTCTTCGTCAAGCTGGCGAGCACGACCACCGCCCACAGCACGCCGGAGGAGACCCGGAGCATCCTGTTTCCGTCGATGTATCAGCACCAGGCGCGGGCGTATCGCGCGTTCCTCGGCCAGGGCAAGGACGTGGTCGTCGCCACCGGCACCGGCTCGGGCAAGACCGAGTGCTTCCTGGTCCCGCTGCTCGGCGTCCTCCACGACGAGGCCACCCGACGCCCTGAATCCTTCGCCAGGCCGGGCGTACGCGCACTCATCATGTATCCGATGAACGCGCTGGTGAACGACCAGCTCGGCCGCCTCCGCCTGCTGCTCGGCGAGCCGGCGGTCGCCGCTGCGTTCCGGGCCCTCGGTCCAGGCCGCCGCTCACCTCGCTTCGGCATGTACACCGGCCGCACGGCCTATCCGGGCCCGCGTCGCACGGATCGGGACAGCGATCGCGTCAAGCCGCTGCTCGAGTACTACCTCGCCATGAAGCCCGCGCTGGCGAATCGCCTCAAGCGCCTCGGCCGCTACCCCGCCAAGGACCTGAAGAGCTTCTTCGCCGAGCACGAGGCCGAGCAGATCACCACCAAGTCCGGCCGACCGCAGATCCGGCACCACTGGGAGCGGCGCCTGCATACCAGCGACGGTGACCGGGAGCTCCTGACCCGCCAGGAGATGGTCCACGGCACGGGCACGCTCCCGGGCCAGGCCCCGGACGTGCTCGTGACCAACTACTCGATGCTCGAGTACATGCTCATGCGTCCCTTCGAGCGCCCGATCTTCGCGGAGACCCGGCGCTGGCTCGCGGAGGACGGCGCCCAGCTGCTCCTCGTGCTCGACGAGGCCCACATGTATCGCGGCGCCAAGGGGGCCGAGGTCGCCTTCCTGATCCGGCGCCTGCGCGCCCGCCTCGGCATCCACGACCGGCCCGATAAGCTTCGCGTCATCGCCACGAGCGCCTCGCTCGGCGGCTCGGCCGAGGCCCGCCAGACCGTCCGGCGCTTCGTCGCGGACCTCAGCGGCAAGCGCCCCGACGACTTCGAGGCGATCACGGGCATGCGCGAGGTGCCCGAGCCGGCCGCCCCGGGCACCCACGAG
>JBGASI010000417.1:0-4509 GCA_044229815.1 Vicinamibacteria bacterium
CACCGCCGCCGGCCGCAGGATGGCGGCCTCGTCCTCGAACCGGCGCAGCGACTGGTCGGGTCCGTAGCCGTTGACGCCGCCGTTGACCGCCTCGACGTCCTGGCCGAGCTTCGCCGACAGCCGCAGCGCGAGGCGGCGGGCGAAGCTCTCCTCGACCTTCGCGTAGTCGCCCTCGACGAACGAGTCGCCGTAGACGAGGATCCTCAGGCCCGGCCGGGCCCTCAGCTCGGGCTCGCGGAACCCCCGCGAGTTGACGACCAGCAGCACGCGCCCGCCGCCGTTTCGCGGGCTGTGCTCGAAGAGCCGGCGAGCCCCCGGCGCGAGCGTGTAGAGATAGCGCGGCTGGAGCCGGTAGACGAAGCCGGCCTGCGGCAGGTAGTGCCGGAGAAACCACTCGCCGCCCGCCAGCGCGCAGGCCGACGACAGCACGAGCAGGCCGAGGCCCTGGGCCAGCGCGCGCAGGCGTCGTGCGGGGGCCACGATCGCTCGCCGGCGGCCTCTACTTCAGCTCGCGGATCGAGATGTTGCGGAACTGCACGAGCGAGGGCGGGCCGGTCCAGACGCCGTCCTTCTTCTGGCCGTGGTGCTGCAGCGCGATCGCGCCCTTCGCGGGGATGCCGGGCAGCTGCGCGTTCTCCAGCACCGTGACGCCGTTGAGCACGACGCTCAGGCGGTCGCCCTTCACGGTGATCTCGAAGGCGTTCCACTGGCCGATGTCGCGATCGGCGTTCGCCCTGGGCGTGACCCCGGCGCGGACGGCCGCCGGCAGCTTGTCGTCCATCCGGTAGCCGTAGACCTCGCCGGAGCCGATCGGCCAGCACCAGATGTTGACCTGCGCCCGGGACGAGCCGCGCAGGTAGATGCCGGAGTCGGAGTCCGGGACGGCGAGCGTGATCTCCTTCCCGTCGGCGCCCTTCTTGTGCGTCCCGTCGACGCGGATGATCGGCACGTTCGGGTTCGTGTAGGGCGTCTCCTTGATGCGCCACTCGAGCCGTAGCACGAAGTCGCCGTACTCGCCGGCGGACCAGAGGTTCTTGTCGTCCCGGGCCTCGCTCTGGGCGTCGTAGTCGATGACGCCGTCGACGACCTTCCAGTGGCCGTTGTCGCCGGCCGGGACCTTCCAGCCCGTGAAGTCCCTGCCGTTGAACAGCGGCGTGAAGCCGGGCGGCAGGTCCGCGGCCGCGGCGGCTCCCACGGCCGCGAGCGCGGCCAGGGCCAGCGACGCGAGCCGGACGGTGTTGCGAGTGCGCATGATGTCCTCCCCCTGAAATGCCTGCGGCCAGGCAGGACAACAGTACAACAGCAGCGTCCCGCTTGTGGTAGCGTTCGGCGTCCTGGCTCGCCGCGTCACGCCCGTGCGCCGCGGCAAAGTCGCCGCCGATGAACCGCAGCGAAAGGAGAGGCCCCGCATGAACGCCGAGCTCACCCTGTCTCCGTCTGTCCGCGGCCGGCTGTCCGCGATGATGTTCCTCCAGTTCTTCGTCTGGGGGGCCTGGTTCGTGACCATGGGCACCTACCTGCTCCAGGGCCTCAAGTTCACGGGGACGCAGACGGCGGGCGCCTACAGCACGATGCCGTGGGGGGCGATCGTGGCCCCGTTCGTGGTCGGCATGATCGCCGACCGCTTCTTCGCGGCGGAGAAGGTGCTGGGGGTGCTGCACCTGGCCGGCGCGGTCCTGCTCTACTACGTCTCGACCATCACCGAGCCGACGGCGTTCTTCTGGGTGCTGCTGGTCTACGCGCTGTGCTACAACCCGACGCTGGCGCTGGTGAACGCGATCGCCTTCAACCAGATGACGAGCCCGGAGAAGCAGTTCCCCGCGATCCGGGTCTTCGGCACGATCGGCTGGATCGTGGCCGGGCTGCTGGTCGGCTACATGAAGGTGGAGCCGACGGCGACGCCGCTGCAGCTGGCGGCGCTCGCCTCGCTGGCGCTCGGGCTGTTCTCCTTCGCCCTGCCGAACACGCCGCCCAAGTCGCTCGGGCGCAAGGTGACCGTGCGCGACGTGCTGGGCCTCGACGCGCTCGGGCTGATGAAGAACCGCTCGTTCGCGATCTTCGTGCTCGGCTCTCTCCTGATCTGCGTCCCGCTCGCGTTCTACTACAACTTCACCAACCCGTTCCTGAACGAGCGCGGGGTCGTCAACGCGGCGGGCAAGCAGACGATCGGGCAGATGTCCGAGGTCCTGTTCATGCTCGTGATGCCGTTCTTCTTCCGCAAGCTCGGCATCAAGTGGATGCTGCTCGTGGGCATGGCGGCCTGGGCCGGCCGCTACCTGCTCTTCGCCTTCGGCAACGCGCAGGAGCTCGTGCTGATGTACTACCTCGGCATTGCGCTGCACGGCGTCTGCTACGACTTCTTCTTCGTGACGGGCCAGATCTACGTGGACCGGGCGGCGCCCAAGGCCATCCAGGCGAGCGCCCAGGGCTTCATCACGCTCGTGACGTACGGCGTCGGCATGCTGATCGGGACCTGGGCCTCCGGGCCGGTCGTGGACCGCTACGCGAGCGGGCCGGTGGACGCGGTCGTGCACGACTGGACCTCGATCTGGCTGTGGCCGGCCGGCATGGCCGTGGTGATCATCCTGCTCTTCGCGTTCTTCTTCCGCGACGAGCAGGCGGGCGCGTCGAAGACCGCGTAGCCCGCGGCCGGGGCGCCGGCCACTGCCGACCGGCAGTCGGCCCGCGCCCCGGTCACCGTCCGGACCGCGCGGGCGGCCGCCACGGGCACAGGCGGCCGGCGCTGGCCGCCCAACTCCCCACCGGCGCGGACCGGGCGGGAGCCGCCGGGCGCGCCGTACCCCACAAAAGGAATAAGGCCCCCGGCGGCCGCAGCCGCCGAGGGCCTCGCTACGTCAGGACCGGTGAGGCCCTACTTCCAGCTGTTCGGCCGGAAGCGGAAGCCGCCCCAGAACTGGTAGTTGTTCGCGAGATCGTCGAACTGGTTGAACGGCGCGCGGGCCTGGCCCACGAGCTGCCACTTGCCGTCCTTGCTCAGGTCGAAACCGCCCTGGACCAGCAGGCCGACGGCGCGCGTGTCGCTCTCGGTGAGGTCCCAGAACGTGAGGCCGCCGCCGAAGAAGCCGCGCGCGAGCACGCGGTTGACCGCCAGGTCGCCGAAGATCGAGGTGTTGCCGCCGTCGCGCAGGTTGAGCTTCCCGCCGATCGCGGCCTCGAGCTCGGTGTTCTCGCCGATCATCGGCTGGATGCCGATCTCGAACCCGGCGAGCGCGGCGCAGCGGCCGCCCACGTAGTCCTCGTCGTCCTGGACCAGCCGCTCCTTGCCGAAGTAGCCGCCCACGAACAGCGGGAACGCGCTCTTGACGTCGACCTGCGCGGTGCAGGCGTTCGTCGAGGTCTGGCCGGCCTCGTCGGTGACCGTCGCGCGCAGCGTGTGGATGCCGCCCTTCTTGATGACGACGGCGCTGTTCACGAAGTTCGGCGCCGCGTAGTCGTAGTTGCCCACGACGACGCCCTTGGGGTCCACGACCTCGACCTTCGCCGACTTGATGCCGCCGGCGACGCCCGCGGCGACGCGGGAGCCCGAGACGTCGATGGTGAACGCCCGGCCGGCCTTCGGCGGAAGCGGGGAGGCGACGATGGCGCAGCTGGGCAGGCAGGGCTTGATCTGGACGCTGGTCGTGCCCGAGACGCCGCCCGAGACGGCCTTCACCTCGTACGTCCCCGGGGTCGGGGCGCCGGTGAAGGTGTACTTGAAGCTGCCGTTCGTCAGCTTGTCCGAGACGAGCTCCTTGCCGTTCACCGACAGCGCGACCCTGCCGTCAGCGGGCGGGTTCTGCACGGTGACCGAGAACTCCACCGGCTGCGTCACGCACGCCTCGCCGGGCGAGCTCACGCTCACCACGGGCGGGGGCGGCGGCGGCGCGCACTGGGCGCTCGTCGTGTCCTTGCCGGTTTCCTCGATCCAGAAGTTGCCGCAGGCCTTCGGCGTCACGACGCGGTAGCGCACGCAGCCCGACTCGAAGTCGAACGAGAAGGCGTCGATCGGCTTCTTGCCGGCCCAGAGCAGGTCCACCAGCGCGTGGGCCTTGCCCTTCGAGCGCGAGGCCATGAACGGCAGGCGCGTGCCCGGCGCGATCTGGATCTCGGTGATCTCGGCCGCGGCCGCGGCGCGGTCGAAGTCCTCGAGGCTGCCCTTGTAGCCCATCTCGGCCAGCACTGCCGCGACCTCGGCCTTCGTCTTGTCGCCGCGCAGCAGCACGCGTAGGTCGTCGCCCTTCTTGGGCGGCTTCTTCGCGAAGCGCGTCGCGGGATTGCCCAGCCGGGTCGCCTTGTGCTGCTGAGCCTCGGCGGAAACCGCGAGGACGCACAGGGCGAGGGCGGGGGCGAGCATGACGGCGAACTTGTGTTTCATCTTTTGTCTCGTCCTCCGGTACGTCATCACGCGGCGGGGGAAACAGCCGGCTGGATGGGAAACCCTGGTCCCGCCGCCGAAAGGGATACACGGGCCGGCAGACCCGGCCCACGTTGCGAGCCTACCACATCTCA
>JBGASI010000418.1:0-4497 GCA_044229815.1 Vicinamibacteria bacterium
GGCCTGGCTCGAAGCCCAGGAGGTCGTGGCCCGGACCGGGCGCGTGCGTCACGTGCGCACCGCGCGACCGCTCGTCCTCGCGGTCGACGGCCGCACCCGGCGCGGCGTCGTGCTCCGGAGCGACGAGGCATGAATCCCCCGCCCGACAAGCCGTCCGCCGCAGCGGCCGACAAGCCGATCGACCGCATCCTCCACGACCTGCAGGAGCGCGCCAAGGAGCTCAACTGCCTCTACCGCGTGGACGAGCTGCTCGGCCGCGAGGAGGCGCCGCTCGACGACGTGCTCGGGGAGGTCATCCGCACCCTGCCGTCCGGCTGGCAGTTCCCCGACGTCGCGGTCGCCCGCATCGCGCTCGGCAGCCGCGTCTTCGAGCCGGCCGGCTTCTCGCCCTCCGCGTTCAAGATGGTCGCGCCGATCGAGGCCCAGGGGGAAGTGGCGGGGCAGATCGAGCTGCACTACACGGAGCCGATGCCACGGGCCGACGAGGGGCCGTTCCTCAGCGAGGAGCGCAAGCTCCTCGACGCGATCGCCGAGCGCGTGGGCCACTTCGTCTCGCGGCGGCGGCTGCAGCGGGTGCTCGCGCACGACGACGTCGCCGGCGCCGCAGCACCCGGCTGGTGGGTGGTGCTCGACTTCCTGCGCCAGACCGACCGCGCGCTGCTCGGACGGCTCGGACGCAAGATGATCAACCACCTGTGCTGGAACGGCGTCGAGGACGCCGAGCGCCTGCTGCGCTCGACCGTGCCGGCCCGCAGCGCGGGCGACGAGGAGGCGGGCGACGACAACCGCCCGCGGCCGCGCACGGGGCGGGCCGCCGATCCCGAGACGACCGAGGCCGCCTTCCGCATCGCCGGCCGGCACCTGCCCGAGGACGAGATCCTCAACTGCATCCAGAGCTGGATCCGCGAGGACAAGTCCACCTTCCTCAAGAACGCCCTCGAGCGGATGGACACGCCGCTCGCGGACCTGGCGGACGCGCTGCAGCGCTTCCGCCACGGCGGGGTCGAGGAGAAGGACCTCTCGAGCGCGACGCAGATGGGCCTGCGCGCCGCGCTGGTGCGGCGCTTCCTCACCGACCAGCTCGAGTTCGTCAACATCGCCAAGGAGTACATCGACGTCTCGGACTTCCACGAGCTGTGCCAGCGCATCGTCTACCCGCCGCGCAGCCACGGCCGGCTCGGCGGCAAGTCGGCCGGCCTGTACCTCGCCTCGCGCGTGGTGGCGCGCTCGCCCGAGTACAAGGACCTGCTCGGGGAGATCCGCCTGCCGCGCAGCTGGCACATCCCCTCGGACGGCATCCTCGACTTCATCCACCACAACGACCTCGAGGACGTCTACAACCGCAAGTACGTCGACCCCGACCGTGTGCGGCTCGACTACCCCTACATCGTCCAGCTGTTCAAGAATTCCTTCTTCTCGCCCGACATCCTGCGCGGCCTCTCGGACGTGCTCGACGACCTCGAGGGCCGGCCGATCATCGTGCGCAGCTCGAGCCTCCTCGAGGACCGCCTCGGCTCCGCCTTCTCCGGCAAGTACAAGAGCCTGTTCCTCGCCAACACCGGCCCCAAGCGCGAGCGCCTGGCCGCGCTGACGGACGCGATCGCCGAGGTCTACGCCTCGGTGTTCAGCCCGGACCCGATCGAGTACCGGGCGGGCCGCGGCCTGCTCGACCTGCACGAGGAGATGGGCATCCTGATCCAGGAGGTCGTGGGCAGCCGCGTCGGGCCCTACTGGCTGCCCGCCTTCTCGGGCGTCGGCTTCTCCAACAACGAGTTCCGCTGGTCCGCGCGGATCGGCCGCGAGGACGGCCTGCTGCGCATCGTGCCCGGCCTGGGCACGCGCGCGGTCGACCGCCTCGCGGACGACTACCCGGTGCTGCTGGCCCCGGGCCAGCCGGGCCTGCGCGTCAACCAGACGCCCGAGGAGGCGCTGCGCTACTCGCCGAAGAAGGCCGACGTGATCAACCTGGAGACGGGGACCTTCGAGACGATCGAGTTCCGCGCGCTGCTGCGCAAGCACGGCGAGGAGCTGCCCCTGGTGCGGCAGATGATCTCGCTCGCGGACCACGACCACCTGCGGCGCCCCGTCGGCCTCGTCGACTTCGCCCAGGACGGCCTGGTGCTCACCTTCGAGGGCCTCTTCGCCGAGACGCCGTTCGTCGCGCGGATGCGCGCGCTGCTGCAGTTGCTGCGCGAGAAGCTCAAGACCGCGGTGGACATCGAGTTCGCCAGCGACGGCCGCAACGTCTACCTGCTGCAGTGCCGCCCGCAGCAGGCGACCGAGGACGCCGCGCCCGCGCCGATCCCGCGCGACCTGCCGCACGACCGGGTGCTGTTCACCGCCTCGCGCTACGTGTCGAACGGGCGGGTCGGCGACGTGAGCCACGTCGTCTACGTCGACCCGGCCGCCTACGCGAAGCTGGAGCTCGGGCGGATCCGCGAGCTCGGCCGCGCCGTGGGGCGGCTCAACCGGCTGCTGCCCAAGCGCCAGTTCATCCTGATGGGACCCGGTCGCTGGGGCTCGCGCGGCGATATTCGGCTCGGGGTGCCGGTGACCTACGCGGACATCAGCAACGCCGCGGTTCTCGTCGAGATCGCGCGCCAGCAGGGCGGCTACCTGCCCGACCTCTCCTTCGGCACCCACTTCTTCCAGGACCTCGTCGAGTCCTCGATCCGCTACCTGCCGCTTTACCCGGACGCCCCGGGCGTCGTCTTCAACGAGGCATTCTTCCTGCGGACCGCGAACGCGCTCGCCGACCTCGCGCCCGAGTTCGCCTCGCTCTCCGACGTGCTGCGGGTGATCGACGTGCCGAAGGCGGCCGGGGGACGCGTGGTGCGCCTGCTGATGAACGGCGACCTGGACGAGGCGGTCGCCTTCCTGGCGCCGCCGGCGGCGCTCGGCGAGGCCCACCTGCCGCCGGAGTCGTCGGCCGGGACGCGCTCCGACGAGCACTGGCGCTGGCGGCTGCGCATGGCGCAGCGCATCGCCGCGCAACTCGACGCCGGCCGCTTCGGAGTCAAGGCCGCCTACGTGTTCGGCTCCACCAAGAACGGCACCGCGGGGCCCGCCAGCGACATCGACCTCCTGCTGCACGTGGGCGAGGACGAGGACCGGCGCGCGGACCTCGCCGCCTGGCTCGAGGGCTGGAGCCTGGCGCTGGCGGAGACCAACTACCTGCGCACCGGCTACGAGACGGGCGGGCTGCTCGACGTGCACTACGTGACCGACCAGGACCTCGAGCGGGGCGACAGCTACGCCTCCAAGATCGGCGCGGTCACCGACGCCGCCCGCCCGCTGCCGATCGGCCCGGCCGCCGAACGCTAGCCTCCGCGGCTCCCGCGGACGCCGGTTCGGCCAGCCCTCACGGCCGCGTCGGCCGGCGCTAAACTAGCGCGCCATGGCCTGTCCCGACACCCGTACCGCCCTGGCGTGCACCCTGCTGCTGGCCCTGGCCGGGCCGGGCCGCGGCCTGGCCGGCGCCCAGGCGCCCGGCACGGCCCCGCGGCTGACGCCGGTGCGCAGCGAGCTCGTCCAGATCGACCTCGTGGTCACGGGCAAGGACGGACGGCCGGTCAGCGACCTCGGGCCGGCCGACCTGCGGGTGCTGGAGGACGGCAAGCCGCAGGCGATCGTCCACTTCGCGCTCGAGCGCGCCGAGTCGGCCGTGCTCGAACCGGAGGTCGCCGCGGCGGGCGCCTCGCCGGCCGCACCGCCCCCGCCCGCGTCGGCCGCCGCGGCGACGGTGAAGGGCCGCCGGTTCGTGCTCGCGGTGGACGACCTGCACACCGGCGCCGGCAGCGTCGCCGAGGCACGCAAGGCGATGACGCGTTTCGTCGACGAGCAGGTCTCCGAGGACGACTTCGTCGCCCTCGTCACGACCAGCGGCTCGACGGGTGTCTTCCAGAACTTCACCCGCGACCGGGCGGCGCTGCGGCGGGCCATCGGGCGCGTGCAGTCCCGCTACCAGCCGGTCGATCCCGGCGGGGCGCCCTACCTCAGCGAGTACCAGGCGGAGCTGATCGATCGCAGCGACACCGAGGCGCTCAACGTCGCCGTGCGCGAGATCCTGCAGACCGAGGACTACCTCGGCGACGTGGGTGCCCGCGAGAAGGCCTACGCCCAGGCGCGCCGCATGGTGTTCGAGATCATGGCCCGCTCCGGCCGGACCCTGGCGGCCCTCGAGGGTGTCGTGCGGGGCCTCGCCCCGCTGCCGGGCCGCAAGGTGGTCGTGCTGCTCTCGGACGGCTTCCTGGTCGGTCTCGGCGCGGCCGAGAACCGCGGGTTCGACGTGCGGCGCATCGTGGACGCGGCCACGCGCGCCGGCGTCGTCCTCTACGCCCTCGACACGCGCGGCCTGCTCGCGGACGTGCCGGGCGGCAGCGCGTCCTTCCAGGGCCCGGGCGTCCTCAGCGCCCCTGGCCAGCGGGCCGACCTGCAGGCCCGGGGCAACGAGGCCCAGCGCCAGAGCCTCAACGCGCTGGCCGAGGACACCGGCGG
>JBGASI010000419.1:0-8493 GCA_044229815.1 Vicinamibacteria bacterium
GCGCAGCCGAAGCGCCGCGCCGCCTCGCCGGCGCTGAACGGGCCGGGCGGGCGCGCGTAGCGCGAGACGAGCTCGCCAAGGGCCTGCGGCACGGGCTCGAGGAACGCGGCGGGCAGCCCGGGCGGCGGCGAGACGCCGAGCGCGTCGCGCAGGCGGCCCGCGTCCTCGGCGGCGGCATAGCGTTCCTCGCCGCAGAGGCGGACGCGGATCGCGCGACGCTCGCCGAGGAGCGCCTCGAGCCACTCGCGGGAGCGACGCTCGCCGGCACCGTCGGGCCCCGGGTCGACGCGCGCGGCGACCGCGTCGGCCGTGAGGTCGCCCAGCCGCAGCAGCAGGTCGTGCAGGCGGTCGGCGCTCGCCGGCCGGTGCTCGCCCTCGAGCGACTGCAGCTGCAGCTCGAGCTGCGCGAGGACGCCGCGGTCGAGCAGCTCCCGCAGCTCGGACTCCCCCAGCAGCTCGCGCAGCTGGGCCTGGTCGACGGCGAGGGCCTGGGCGCGGCGCTCGGCGAGCGGCGCGTCGCCGTCGTAGAGGTAGTTCGCGACGTAGCCGAAGAGGAGAGCGGCCGAGAAGGGCGACGGCGCGGGCGTGTCGACGGTGACGAGGCGGATCTCGCGCTGGCGCACGCGGCGCGCGAGCTCGACGAGGCCGGGCAGGTCGAACACGTCCTGCAGGCACTCGCGGAAGGCCTCGAGCACGATCGGGAAGGCGGCGTGGCGCGAGGCGACCTGCAGCAGGTCGTGGGAGCGCTTCCGCTGCATCCACAGGGGCGTGCGCTGCCCGGGCCGGCGCCGCGGCAGCAGCAGCGCGCGGGCGGCGGCCTCGCGGAAGCGGGCGGCGAACAGGCTGCTGCCGCCCAGCTCCGCCACCACGAGGTCCTCGATCTCCTCCGGCTCCGGCAGCAGGTCGGCGGCGGCTGGCGGGCGCTCGCGCTCCGGCAGCCGCAGCACGATCCCGTCGTCGGTCCAGACCGTCTCGACCTCGGCCTCGCCGGCACGGCGCAGCTTCGCCTCGAACGCCATCGCCCACGGGGCGTGCACCCGGCCGCCCCAGGGCGAGAGCAGGCACAACCGCCAGTCCCCCATCTCGTCGCGCGAGCGCTCGAGCACGAGGGTGCGGTCGTCCGGCAGCGCGCCGGTCGCCTCGCGCTGCTCCTCGAGGTAGGCGAGCAGGTTCTCCGCCGCGCGCGGGTCGAGGTCGTGCTCGCGGCGCAGCCGCTCGAGAGCCGGCTCGCGCGCCGCGCCGACGAGCTCGCGCGTCAGCCGCCCGATCCTCCGGCCCAGCTCGAGCGGCCGGGCGCCACGGTCCGCCTTCCAGAACGGCATCTTCCCGGGCTCGCCCGGCGCGGGCACGACGAGCACCCTGTCGCGCGTGATCTCGGCGATGCGCCAGCTCGTCGCGCCGAGCACGAAGACCTCGCCCGCCCGGCTCTCGAAGACCATCTCCTCGTCGAGCTCGCCGACGCGCCGGCCACCCGCCTCGCCGTCGGCGAGGAAGACGCCGTAGAGGCCGCGGTCGGGGATCGTGCCCGCGTTGGCGACCACCAGCGCCTGCGCGCCCTCGCGCGCGCGCAGGGTCCCGCGCAGGCGGTCCCAGACGACCCGCGGCCGCAACTCGGCGAAGTCGTCGGAGGGGTAGCGGCCGGCCAGCATGTCGAGGACGCCCTCGAAGCTGGCTCGCGCGAGCGTGGCATAGGGCGCCGCGCGGCGCACGAGCGCGAAGAGCTCGTCCACCCCGCGCTCGCCGATGGCGACCATGGCCACGAGCTGCTGCGCCAGCACGTCGAGCGGGTTGCGCAGGACGCGCGTCTCCTCGACGGCCCCTTCCTTCATGGCCCGGGTGATGGCGGCGCTCGCGAGCAGGTCGCCGCGGTACTTGGGGAAGAGGACACCGCGCGAGACCGCGTCGACCTGGTGGCTGGCGCGCCCGATCCGCTGCATCCCGCTGGCGACCGAGGTGGGCGTCTCGATCTGCACCACGAGGTCGACGGCGCCCATGTCGATCCCGAGCTCGAGCGACGAGGTGGCGACGAGCGCGGGCAGCCGGCCCGACTTGAGCGCGTCCTCGATCAGCAGGCGCTGCTCGCGCGCGATCGAGCCGTGGTGCGCGAGGGCCACCTCCTCGCCGGCGAGCTCGTTGAGCGCCGCGGCGAGCCGCTCGGCCAGCCGGCGGCTGTTGACGAAGAGGATGGTCGAGCGGTGCGCGCGCACCAGCTCGAGCAGCCGCGGGTGGATCGCCGGCCAGATCGAGCGGCGCCGCAGCAGGCTGGCGGGGCCCTCCGGGATCGCGTCCGGCGAGGGCTCGAGCGTCTCGCCCAGGCGGCTCATGTCCTCGACCGGCACCTCGACCCGCAGGTCGAAGGCCTTCTTCGCGCCGGCGTCCACGATCGTGACCGGCCGCGGCTTCCACGAGCGGACGCCCTCGCCGCCCCCGAGGAAGCGCGCCACCTCCTCGAGCGGGCGCTGGGTCGCGGAGAGCCCGATCCGCTGCGGCGGCCGGCGCGCGAGCTCGGCCAGGCGCTCGAGCGACAGCGCGAGGTGAGCGCCGCGCTTGGTCCCGACGAGCGCGTGGATCTCGTCCACGATCACCGTCTCGACCGGCGCGAGCATGGCGCGGGCGCGCGAGGTGAGGATCAGGAACAGCGACTCCGGGGTGGTGATCAGGATGTCCGGCGGCCGGCGCGCCATCGCGGCGCGCTCGGCCGGCGGGGTGTCGCCGCTGCGCACCGCGATCTCCGGCAGGTGCACCGTCTCGCCGCGGCGCGCGGCGAGGCGCGCGATGCCGTGCAGCGGCGCGCGCAGGTTGCGCTCGACGTCCACGGCCAGCGCCTTGAGCGGCGAGACGTAGACGACGCGACAGCGCTCGGCCTTCGGAGGCACCGGCGCGAGCATCAGCCGGTCGATCGCGGCGAGGAAGGCCGCGAGCGTCTTGCCCGAGCCGGTGGGCGCGAAGACGAGCGCGCTCTCGCCGCGCGCGATCGCCGGCCAGGCCAGCCGCTGCGCCCGCGTCGGCGCGGCGAAGGCCTCGGCGAACCACTCGCGCACGACGGGCGCGAACGGCAGCTGCGCGGTCACTTCCTCGGGTAGGCCGGGACCGGCGGGAAGCTCCAGGGCTCGTCCTTGATCCTCTGCAGCGCGACCTCGACCGCCCGCTCGAGCTGCGCGTCGCGGCCGGCGAGAGCGGAGGCCGGGTCGTTGTCCTGCAGCACGTCGGGGTCCGCGCCGTGGTTCTCGACCAGCCACTTGCCGTCGCGGCCGTAGAAGGCGTTGTTCGACTGCTCGACGCGGCCGTTGTCGATCGTGCGCTGGCCGTTGACGATGCCGACGAGGCCGCCCCAGCTCGGCACGCCGACGACGGTGCCCAGCTTGCGCGCCTTGAAGTGCTCGACGAACGCCTCGCCGTCCGAGCCGTTGTCCTCGTTCGAGACGAGCACGAAGTGCGCGCGCGAGGCGGGGTTGGGGTAGCGGTACGGCTCCATGCCCTTCAGCACGTTGAAGGCCACCTGCTGGCGCTCCAGCTTGTCGATCAGGAAGTACTCGGTCCAGCCGCCGCCGTTGCCGCGCACGTCGAGGACGAGCCCTTTCTTGTAGCGGAAGGCCCGCCAGAACTTGTCGAACTCCATGATGCCGCCGCCGCCCATCGCCGTGACGTGCAGGTAGCCGACGTCGCCGTTCGACAGCTTCAGCACCTTGTCGACGTTGTCGCTCACCCAGCGGGCGTAGCGGGCCTGGCGGTCGGAGCGCAGCGGCTTGACGCGGTAGCGGCGCGGGGCGGGGTCGGCGGGGCCGCTGCCGACGCTGAGGAGCAGCGTGTCGCTCTTGCCGACCTGCAGCAGGCGGAAGTAGTTCTCGGGCACGCGCAGCGGCTGGCCGTCGATCGCGAGCAGGTAGTCGCCCTCCTTGACGTCGACGTCGGGGCGCGCGAGCGGCGTCTCGATCTCGCTGAAGTAGGAAGTCGGGCCATAGATGCGCGCGAAGCGGTAGAGCCCGCTCTTGGAGTCCGCCACCAGGTCGGCCCCGAGCAGGCCCGCGCGGACCACGGGCCTGACGTAGGTGTGCGAGACGCACAGCTCCCCGACCATCTCCGAGAGCACCCAGTTGAGCTGCGAGCGGGTGCGGATCTCCTCCACGTACGGCCGGTACTTCTCGCGGATCGCCAGCCAGTCGCGGCCGTGCATGTTCCTGTCGTAGAAGAAGTCCCGGTACCAGCGCCAGGCGTCGGCGAAGATCTGGCGCCACTCCTCGCGCGGAGAGACGCGGTAGGTGAGCCCAGAGAGGTCGACCTCGCGGCCGGGCTTCTTCGTCTCGTAGGCCTTGGCGAGCGGCGTCGTGAACAGGCCGGCCTCCCGGCGCGTCACGAGCTGCTCGCCGTTGGGGGAGACCTCGGCCTGCGCGATCTTGTCGTCGAGGACGCTCTCCTTCTCGTCCGCCAGCGAGAAGACGTGCAGCGTCCACTTGCTGCGTCCCACGGGCCGGTACGACTCGTCGTACTCCTCCTCGCTCCACAGCGGCACCGAGGACCAGGCCACGTGCCCCTTGCCCGCCAGCAGGTGGAAGAAGTTGCCCGGCTCGACCGGCAGCGGGAAGACGCGCGCACGGATCCCCTCCGGGTCGACCTGGAAGCGCAGCGGGTCGACGGCCTTCGCGGCCTCGGCGCCCTTCGCGGCTTCCGGGGCGGCCGGCGCCGCCGTCTCCTCCGACGCCTTGCGGGCGAACGGCGGCCGCTCGCCCTTGCGCAGCGCGACCACCATCACGCGCGTCGGGTTGACGACCACGTGGTCGTCCTCGAACGGGTCCATGCCGATCTCGAAGTTGCGGTGCGAGAGGAAGTACAGGTAGCGCCCGTCCGCGTCGAAGCGCGGGTTGAGGTTGTCGTAGAAGTCGTCGGTGACGGCGACCTTGCGGCCCTCGAGCGTGTCGTACAGCCAGACGACGTTGTTGCGGTTCTCGCTGGTCGCGGACCAGGCGACCCAGCGGCTGTCGGGCGACCAGGCGTAGTCGCTGATCTCCCAGGTGAACTCGTCGTTGTCGAGCCGGTGCCACTCGTCGATCTTCGTCCGCTTGCGCGTGGCCACGTCCACGACGAACAGCGCGAAGTCCTTGTCGCCGAACAGGATCTTCTTGCCGTCGGGAGACCAGCGCGGGTGGTAGACCTTGCGGTCGAGGTCGCTGGTGAGTGCCGTCTCGGCCCCGGTCCGCACGTCGCGCAGGCACAGCTGGTACTCGCCGCTCGCGTCGGAGAAGTACGCGACCTGCGTGCCGTCGGGCGACAGGCGCGGGTAGTCCTCGCGCACGCCCGGGCTCTTCGTGAGGTTCCTCGGGCTCGAGTCCTTGTCCTTCTCCTTCTCCGGGAGTGTCAGCGTGTAGACGTCGCCGCGGGCGGCGAGCGCGACCGTGCGCCCGTCGTTGCCCGCGTCCACGAACTGCACGTACTCGGAGGGGTTGGTCCAGCGCTCCTGCAGGCGCCAGTCGTCGGGCGGGATGACGAGCGGGATGCGGCGCGGCGCGCCGCCGGCGACCTCCATCACGTTGAGGTAGCCGTTCTGGACGAAGACGACGCGCCGGCCATCGCTCGCGGGTGTCATCACGTCGAAGTCCGCGAAGCGCGTGAGCTGGCGCGTCGCGCCGCTCGACAGCTCCTGCGCCCACAGGTTGGTGATGCCGTCGGCCCCGCGGTCCGAGTTGAAGAGCATGGTGTCCGGGGCCACCCACATCGGGAAGGCGTTGCGACCCACGTAGTCGGTGACCGGCTTGAAGCTGCGCGCCGTGAAGTCGTAGAGCCAGATGTCGGGGTAGCGACCGCCCTTGTAGCGCTTCCAGTAGTAGCTCTCGTCGCCCTTGCGCACGTACAGCAGCTTCGAGCCGTCGGGCGAGAAGCTGGCGTTCATGCCGCGCTCGGGCGGCAGCGGCTCCGGCAGCGTCGCCTCGAGGCTGACGCGGTAGAGGCGCTGGTCGCGCGAGACGGGAACCGTCCCCCAGGACGAGCGGAACACGACGTGCCGACTGTCGGGCGTCCAGGTCACGACCTGGCCCCCGAGCGGGGGCCAGCTGAGGCGCTTCGGCGCGCCGCCCTCGGCGGGCATCGCCCAGACGTCGTAGACGCCGTTCTGGAAGGTGCTGTAGGCGATCCACGTCCCGTCGGGCGAGAGCTTCGGCGCCAGCTCGGCGGCCGGGTTGCTCGTGAGCCGCACCGGCGTGCCGCCCTCGAGCCCGCTCGAGTAGAGGTCGCCCTCGTAGGCGAACACGATGCGCTCGCCGCGGATGTCGGGCTGCGTCATGAAGCGGGCCTCGCCGGCGCGAGCCGGCGTGGGCAGAAGCGGCAGCAGCAGGGCGAGCGAGGCGAGCGGGCGCAGGATCATGGGACCTCCCGGATGGGGGATTGTAGTCCCACGGCTGCGGGCAGCCCGACGTGCTGTTATCCTCCGCGGGTCCGGGCGGGAGGAGACGCGTGAGGGCAGGACGGGCGGCGATCATCATCCTGGCGGCGGCCGCGGCCGTCGCCTGCGGGGGCGGGGGCGCGACGACGCCGTCGCCCGCGCCGAGCGCGACGGGCGACCCGACGAAGCTGGTCGTCCTGGATGCGGGCAGCTTCGACGCGCTCGTCCTGGCGAACGAACGGCCGAGCCTCGTGAAGTTCCAGTCCCCCACCTGACCGTACTGCCAGGCGATGGTTCCCATCGTCACGCGGGTCGCGACGGACTTCGACGGCCGGGCGCTCGTCGGCACGGTCGACGTGAATGCGCAGGGCAGCCTCACGCGCGCCTACGGCGTGACCTCGGTCCCGACGTTCGTCTTCTTCAAGGGCGGCCGCGAGGTGTCGCGCCAGACCGGCGTCACGACCTACGAGGACCTCGCCGGCAAGCTGCAGGCGCTCGTCAGTGCCCCCTGAGCTGCGCCCGGGCGTGAGCCGCTCCCGGCCGGGCGCGCTGCTGGCCGCCGCGATGGTGCTCGGCGCCGCGGTGCTCCTCGCCCCCGCCCCACGACGCGCGGCGGCGCAGGCGGCGGAGCGGCTGCCGACGCCCGAGTCGGTCCTGGGCTTCGTGCCCGGCGAGGACCGGCGGCTCGCCGGCTGGGACGAGGTGCTCGCCTACCTGCGCGCGCTCGCCGCCGCCTCCGACCGCGTGCGGGTGGACGAGGTGGGCCGGACGACACAGGGCCGGCCGTTCGTGATCGTGACCGTCAGCTCCGCGGCCAACCAGGCACGGCTCGAGGAGATCCGCCGGACGAACGAGCGGATCGCGGACCCGCGGGGTGTCGGCGCCGAGGAGGCCGAGCGCCTCGTGCACGACGGCAAGGCGATCGTCGCGATGGCCTACTCGATCCACTCGACCGAGGTCGGCGGCACGCTCGCCGCGCTGCGGCTGCTGCAGCGGCTGGCCGCGGGCGAGGACGAGGAGACGCGCGCGATCCTGGACCAGACGGTGCTGCTGGTGCTGCCATCGCACAACCCGGACGGCACGCAGCTGGTGGCCGACTGGTACCGGCGACAGCTGGGCACGCCGTACGAGGGCACGGCGCCGCCGGTGCTGTACCACCCCTACGTCGGGCACGACAACAACCGCGACTGGTACATGTTCACTCAGGCCGAGACCCGCCTGACGGTCGAGCACCTGTACCACCGCTGGCACCCGCAGATCGTCCACGACGTGCACCAGATGGGGCCGCGCGGGGCGCGCCTCTTCCTGCCGCCCTACGTCGACCCGTGGGAACCCAACGTCGACGCCGCGCTGGTGGCGGCGGTCGGCGCCCTCGGCTCCCACGTGGCCGCGCGGTTGACGAGCGCGGGACGCAGCGGCGTCGTGACGGGCGCGCTGTTCGACGCCTGGACGCCGGGGCGGGCCTATCCCCACACGCACGGGGGCGTGCGGATCCTCTCGGAAACGGCCTCGGCGCGGCTCGCGACGCCGGTCGAGATCGCCCCGGACGAGCTCGGCGGCGACGGCTTCGACGCGCGCCAGGCCTCGGCACGCTTCCCGCTGCCTTGGAGGGGCGGGACCTGGCGCCTGCGCGACATCGTCCAGACGCAGCTCGAGGCCTCGCTCGCGATCCTGGGACACGCGGTGCGCCACCGCTCGGAGTGGCTGCGAACCGCGCTCGACGTCAACCGCCGCGCCTCGCAGCGACGCGAGCCGTTCGCCTTCGTGGTCCCGGCCGCGCAGCATGACCCTTCGGGCGCGCAGCGGCTGCTCGACGTGCTGCGCACCGGAGAGGTGGAGGTCCGGCGCGCGAGGGCGGCCTTCGCGGCCGGCGCCCGGCGTTTCGAGGCCGGGTCGTTCGTGGTGCCGATGCAGCAGCCGGCGAGCGGCTTCGCCCGCAGCCTGCTCGAGCGACAGCACTACCCCGACCTGCGCGAGCGCCCCGACGGGCCGCCGCGACCGCCCTACGACGTCACGGCCCACACGCTGCCGCTGCTGCTCGGTGTCGAGGTCGAGCCGGTCGCCGAGGCGTTCGAGGCGGACACGGAGGCCAGCGACGCCCCGCGCGTCGCGGCCGGCCG
>JBGASI010000420.1:0-4475 GCA_044229815.1 Vicinamibacteria bacterium
CATCCCATGGTCGAAGCGCTCGCGCTGCGCGGCACCACGCTGCTCGCGCTCGGCACGAGCGCGCAGCTGCGGCCCCTGGCCGGCAAGGGCACGCAGGTCGTGGACCTGCGCGGGCGGCTGGTCGTGCCGGGGCTCGTCGACGCCCACCTGCACCTGCTGGGAGGAGGCCTTGCGCTCGTCCAGCTGCGCCTGGACGACGCCTTCGGCTTCGCGGAGGTGGTCCGTCGCGTCGGCGCCTGGGCGCGCGCGAACCCCACCGCCGCCTGGGTGACGGGCGAGGGCTGGGCCTACTCCGCCTTCCCGGGCGGCCTGCCGAACCGGGCCCAGCTCGACGCGATCGTGGCCGACCGGCCGGCCTGGCTCGTGTCGTACGACGGGCACACCGGCTGGGCCAACTCCGTGGCGCTGCGGCTCGCCGACCTGACGCGCGCCACCGCAGACCCGCCGGGCGGCACGATCGTGCGCGACGCGCGGGGCGAGCCGACGGGGGTGCTCGAGGAGAGCGCGATGGAGCTCGTGGCGCGGCTCGTCCCGAGGCTGCTGCCGCACGAGAAGGAGCGCGCGTTCAAGCGCGCCCTCGCCCAGGCCGCGGCCTGGGGCCTCACCGGCGCCCACGAGGCGGGCATCGGCGAGGAGGATCTCGGCCTGCTCGCCCAGGCGCTCGAGGCGAGCCCGCTCCTCCACGTCTACGCGGCGCTGCCGATCGAGCGCGAGCCGACCGCCGAGGCGCTGGCGCGCCAGGACACGCTGCGCCGGCGCTTCGGGCGCGGCCCGCTGCGCGTCGGCGCGATCAAGGGCTACGTGGACGGGGTCGTCGAGTCGAAGACGGCCGCGATGTTCGAGCCCTACACCGGGGGCGGGACGGGCCTGCCGAACTGGACGCAGCAGGAGCTCGACCGCGCGGTCGCCGCCTACGACGCCGCCGGCTGGCAGGTGATGCTGCACGCGATCGGCGACCGCGGGGTCGACATGGCGCTCGCGGCCTTCGAGCACGCCGCGCGCACGAACGGCACCCGGGGACGCCGCCACCGGGTCGAGCACCTCGAGGTCGTGCGGGCGGGGGACCTGCCCCGCTTCAAGGCCTCCGGGATCGTCGCCTCGAGCCAGGCGACGTTCGCCTACCCGAACGAGAACCACCTCGGCGTCTACCTGCCGACGCTCGGCGAGGCGCGCTCGCACCGGGCCCTGGCCTTCAAGTCGATCGACGACGCCGGCGCCGTGCAGGCCTTCGGCAGCGACTGGCCGGTCTACTCGGCCGATCCACTGCGGGCCATCGCCTGCGCCGTGACGCGCCAGACGCTCGAGGGCACGCCCGCCGGCGGCTGGGAGCCGAGCGAGCGGCTCGGCATCGAGGCCGCGCTGCGCCACTACACCCGCGACGCGGCCTTCGCCGAGCACGCCGAGCAGGAGCGGGGCACGCTCGCCCCCGGCCGCGCCGCCGACTTCGTCGTCCTCTCGCAGGACGTCTTCGCGGTCGAGCCCGGCAGGCTCAAGGACACGCAGGTGCTGCTGACGGTGCTGGCCGGCCAGGACACCTTCCGCGCGAAGGGGTTCTGATGGGCGCCTACACCGGCAAGGTCGTCCTCGTCACGGGCGCCTCCCAGGGCATCGGCCGGGCGCTCTGCCTCGAGCTCTCGACGCAGCGCCCGCGCCTGGTGCTGGCGGCGCGCGACGCGACCGCCCTCGAGGCGGCCGCCGCGGAGTGCCGCGCCCGCGGCGCCGAGACGCTCGTGGTGCCGACCGACGTGACGGACGAGGCCGCCTGCCGGGCCCTGGTCGAGCGGGCGCTCGCGCGCTTCTCGGCCCTCGACGTGCTCGTGAACAACGCCGGCATCGGCTTCCTGGCGCGCCTGGACGAGGTCGTCGACCTGCGGCCCTACGAGCAGCTGATGCGCGTCAACTACCTCGGCTGCGTCTACCCGACCTGCCACGCGCTGCCGCACCTCAAGCGCAGCCGCGGGCAGATCGTGGCGGTCTCGAGCCTGGCCGGCCTCAACGGCGTGCCCCTGCGCACGGCCTACGCCGCGACGAAGCACGCCCAGATCGGTTTCTTCGACTCGCTGCGCATCGAGCTGCGCGACAGCGGCGTGGCGGTCACGGTGGTCTGCCCGTACTTCGTGCAGTCGCAGATCCGGCTGCGCTCCGCCGGACCCGACGGGCGCACCGTGGAGGCCTCGCCCGTGCGCGAGGCCGAGATCATGAGCGCCGAGGAGTGCGCGCGCCGCATCGCGCGCGCGATGGAGCGGCGCGAGCGGATGCTCGTGATGACGCTCAAGGGGAAGCTCGGCCGCTGGGCGAAGCTCCTCGCCCCCGGCCTCGTCGACCGCGTCGCCGCCGCGGCGGTGCGCAAGGGCAAGTGAGGCAACGCCGATGAAGAGACTCCTGCGCGTGCTCGCCTGGACGATCGCCGTAGCGGCCGTCGCGTGGCTCGGGACCTGCGCCTGGCTGTCGCTGCGCAGCCCGCGCGTCGCCTTCACGGCCGAGGAGCTCGGCCGCCCGGCGGCGTCGCTGCCGGCGGGCTTCCTGTGGGGCACGGCCACCGCCGCCCACCAGATCGAGGGCGGGAACACGAACGACTGGACCCGCTTCGAGCAGCAGCCGGGCCACATCGAGGGCGGCGAGACGAGCGCGGTCGCCGCCGACGGCTGGAACCGGATGAGCCAGGACGTCGCGCTCATGAAGAAGCTGCGCGCGAACGCCTACCGCTTCTCGATCGAGTGGAGCCGGCTCGAGCCGGAAGAGGGCCGCTGGGACGAGGCGGCGTGGGAGCGCTACGGCGGGTTCGTGAAGGCGCTGCGGGCCGAGGGCGTCACGCCCATGGTGACGCTGCTGCACTTCACGCTGCCGCTGTGGCTGGCGGACCGCGGCGGCCTGACGGCGCCCGAGTTCCCGGAGCGCTTCGCGCGCTTCGCGGGCGAGGCCGGCCGCCGGCTCGGGCCCGACGTCGAGCTGTGGGTGACGCTCAACGAGCCGAACGTGCAGATGTACATGGGCTACATCGCGGGGCAGTGGCCGCCGCTCGTGAAGTCCCCGGCGGAGGCGGCGAAGGCCTACCGCGGCCTGCTGCGCGCGCACGCCGCGGCCGCCAGGGCCCTGCGCGCCGCGGACCCGGGCGCCTCGGTCGGGATCGCCAACAACCTCATGTGGATCGAGCCGCGCTCGCGCCTGCAGCTGGGCGACTGGGTCGCCGCTTCCTTCCTCGGCGGCTTCTGGAACTGGTCCTTCGCCGACGCCATCCGCGACGGTCGCGCGTCGATGAGGATCCCGGGCGGCTCGGTCGACGAGCCGATGCCGGAGCTGCGCGGCTCGACCGACTACTTCGGCCTCAACTACTACTTCCGCTACTTCGTCAGCCTCGCGCCGGGCACGCCGCAGATGGTCGCGCTGGCGCCGGGCCCGGGCCTGCGCAGCGAGCTCGGCGGCGACCCGCCGGTCGGCGACAGCCCGCCCGAGGCGCTGCTGCAGCTGATGCGCGAGGCCTGGGCGCGCTACCACCAGCCGATCTACGTGACCGAGGGCGGCATCGCGGACTCGAGCGGGACGCTGCGCGGGAAGCTGATCCGCGGCCAGCGCCTGGCGATCGAGCGCGCGCTCGCCGAGGGCGTCTCCGTCCGGGGCTACCTGCACTGGTCGCTCTACGACAACTTCGAGTGGGAGAAGGGCTACCGTCCGCACTTCGGCCTGTTCCGCGTCGACCGCCGGACGCTCGAGCGGACGCCCGACCCGGCCGCCGAGGTCTTCGCCGCGCTCGCGCCCTGATCGCCGCGCCCGGCTACTCCACGACGAGCGTGTCCGTGGCCCCGCGCCCGAACGTCTCGGGCGCGTACATCTCCTCCGCCCTCGGCGGCGGCACCACGAAGCGGCCGGGCGTCGTGGCGCGGGCCACGTAGCGGTAGGTGTGGACACCCTCCCACAGGAGCGCCGAGAAGGCCTCGACGCGCTCGTCGCGCAGGTTCTGGTGGTCGAACCAGGGTCGTGACCACCACCACCAGTGCCCCAGGCCGCGCGGGCCGCCGAGGCCGGGCGCGCCCAGCGCGATCACCACGCTGCCGCCGTCGCCGGGGACCGGGCCTGTCACGGCGAGCGCCGGGTTCAGCGCCTCGAGGCCCGCGGGCAGCGGGTCGACGAGGGCGACGTGGTACCGCCGCGCCGGGGCCACCAGGGTCAGGCGCACGCGCACGCGCGCCCCGGCCCGGACGTGCCAGCTCCCGTCGCCGGCGCGGCTGACGTCCCGCGGGTCGTCCACGGCCTCGTACGCGCGCTCGACGGTGAAGCCGCGGTCGAGCGGCTCGAGCACCAGGTTCTCGGGCGCGTAGCGCAGGCCGATCCGGTAGTAGAGCCGGCCCGCGCCCGTCTTCGACAGCAGCAGGTCGTTCGTCCGCGGGGCCTCGAGGAGCGTCGCCATCGGGATCGAGACGTGACGGCGCTCGCTGGAGCGGCCGCGGAAGGCCTGCTCGCCGACGTAGCGCTCGCCG
>JBGASI010000421.1:0-4474 GCA_044229815.1 Vicinamibacteria bacterium
TCGCGGCCGAACCGGCGGCGGCTCCGCCGGCGCCGCCGGCGGCTGCAGCCGCAGCGGCCGCGCCCGCGGCGGAGGAGAGGCCGGCCGTCGCGGCTAGCCTCGCTGCGAGCGACCCGCTCCCCAGCGCCCGCGCCAGCCGGATCGTGGCCGTCACGCGGGAAGAGGTCGCCGGCCTGCTGACGTTCACCGTGAAGGCCGACGGCCGGCTGTCCTACCGCGACTTCCTGCTGCCGACCCCGGACCGCCTCGTGGTGGACTTCGCCGACGTGACGGCGAAGGCCTCGGTGCGCGCGCTCGAGGTCGGCCAGGCCCCGGTGCGCAAGGTCCGCCTCGGCCAGTTCAGCGCCCAGGCGCCGAAGGTGGCGCGCCTCGTGCTCGATCTCTCCGAGAAGGCCTCCTACCGCATCATCGACGGCGCGGACGGCGTGCGCATAGTCTTCGGCGATGCCTCGCGCACCGCGGCCCTGGCGGCGGCGCCCGCGCATGCCCCGCTCGCCTCGCTGCGCGCCGCCGAGCCCGAGCCGGAGCCGGCGCCGGCGCCAGCGGCGTCGACGCCGTCGCCGCGCCCCGTCGCGCTCGAGCCGCTCGCGCTGCCCGAGCCCCAGTCGCCTCCGGTGGCGGACGCGGGGACGCCCGACCAGTCGAACCTCGGCACGGCCTGCGGGGAAACGGGCGACGTCGGCACGCCGATCAGCCTGGACTTCAAGGACGGCGACCTCGTCGACATCTTCCGGCTGTTCTCCGACATCTCGGGGCTGAACGTGGTCGTGAACCCGGGCATCAGCGGCAAGGTCAGCCTCAAGCTGAACGAGGTGCCGTGGGGACGGGCCCTCGAGCTGATCCTCAAGACGAACGGCCTCGGCTGCGTGCTCGAGGGCAACGTGATCCGCATCGCGAAGCTCACCGACCTGCAGCGCGAGGAAACCGACCGCCGCAAGCTCGACGAGGAGAAGCAGCTCGCCGGCGAGCTGGTGGACTACACGAAGCGCATCTCGTACGCCAAGGCGGAAGCGCTGAGCGACGTGCTCAAGAGGGCCGGCGCCCTCTCGGCGCGCGGCCAGGTGAACGTCGACACGCGCACCAACACGATCATCATCCGGGACCTGCGGCCCTTCGTGGACAAGGCCACCCGGCTGATCGGCGACCTCGACACCGCGACCCCGCAGGTGGAGATCGAGGCGCGCATCGTCGTGACCACCCGCAACTTCACGCGCGACCTCGGCATCCAGTGGGGCTTCTCGGGTGAGGCGACGCCGCGCTACGGCAACACGCTCGGCAGCTCGTTCCCGAACTCGCTGATCTTGAACGGCAACGCGGTGCCGAACAACCTCGGCATCCAGGCCGACCAGACCGGCCCCGGGGGGCTCGGCTCTGCGGCCGGAATCGGCGTCCCGAACCGCGGCTACATGGTGAACATGCCCGCGAGCAGCTTCAACAGCGGCATCGGCCTGTCGATGGGCAACATCCTCGGCAGCTTCAACCTCGACGTGGCGCTGACCGCACTCGAGCGCCAGGGCCGGGGGCGCCTGCTCTCGACGCCGAAGGTGACGACGCAGAACAACCAGTCGGCCGAGATCAAGCAGGGCGTGCAGATCCCGATCCAGACGCTGGCGAACAACACCGTGACCGTGCAGTTCAAGGACGCGGTGCTGACCCTCAAGGTGACGCCGCAGATCACGGACGCGGGCACCGTCATCCTGAACCTGGAGGTGGAGAACAACTCCGCCGACTTCGCCAACCGCGTCAACGGCATCCCGCCGATCAACACGCAGTCGGCCAAGACGATCGTGCTCGTGAAGGACGGCCAGACGGCGGTCGTGGGCGGTATCTACCAGAGCACGGAGACGTCCACGCAGAACCAGACGCCGTTCTTCGGCAAGATCCCGGTGCTCGGCTACCTGTTCAAGCAGAAGGCCGTCGACACCCGGAACAACGAGTTGCTGCTGTTCATCACGCCGCGGATCGTCAAGTCCTAGGGGATGGGAAGAGCCATGTTCCGAATTCCGGTTCGTGAGAGGAGGGGGTGGACGATGAGAACAGGCGGCGCCCTGGCGCTGGTTCTCGGGCTCTGCGTGGCGGGCTGCACGCCCGGCTACGTGACCAGCAACGACGCGAGCGTGAACCTGATCATCGCGTCCATCAACAAGGGAGCCCAGCTGGACTCCGACGTCCGCAACGGTGCGGGCAGCAGCTTCGTCTGCGAAAACGAGGTGGAGGTTGCGGTCGCCGTTCGGAACAAGAACCCGAACAGCCCGGCGCCGAGCGTGCCGTCGGCGGTGATCCTGAAGAGCTACGAGGTGCGGTACTTCCGCACCGACGGGCGGGGTACGGAAGGCGTCGACGTCCCGTACCGGATCACGGGCAACCTGACGCTCGCGGTCGACGTGGCGAACTCGGGCACGTCGACGTTCCCGCTCGAGGTGGTGCGCCGGCAGGCGAAGGTCGAGCCGCCCCTCAGCTCGATCTTCCAGGCCACCGTGCTGACGGTGATGGCGGAAGTGACTCTGTACGGCGAGACGGTCTCCGGGCAGGGCGTGTCGGCGAGCGGGCGCCTGCAGATCGACTTCGCCGACTTCGGGGACACGGAAACTTCCTGCCCCTCGAGTAACTAGGAGAAGTGGCCATGCGAGCTGCATACATCCGCGCGGGATTCGGACACGCCTGCGCCGCCGTTCTGGCGACGGGGCTGCTTCTGGTCGGGTCCGGCTGCGGGCTCGACAAGGCCCAGCAGCCCGATCCGGCGGGACCGTCCGACAGCGGCGTCTCGGCGGAGCTGACGGCGCTGCCCGATGTCGTGAACGCGGACGGCGTGAGTCAGGCCGTCGTGAGGCTGGTGCTGCGCGACGAGAAGGGGCGTCCGCTCGGTGGGCGCGCCGTGCTCTTCCAGCACGATGGCGACGGCTACATCGCTCCTTCGACCGCCTCGACGTACGTGGGGCCGGTGCAGAGCGGCCTCGTCATGGCGACCGACCAGAACGGCGTGGCGTACGTCGTCTACGTCGCGGGAACCGCGCTGCGGTCGGTCAACGTCTGGGTGAGACCCTACGGAATCGACACCGCCTACACGTGGGAGCGGGTCGTCGAGATCCTGCAGCGGTGATAACCTAGGGCACATCTCTTGCCCAGGAGCGGGGCCGGCCGGCGGGAGCGGGCCGGCCCCGAATCTTTCTGACCGTGGTGGATTCCCGGATCGACGAACTTCGCCGGCGGCTCGAGCGTGACCCGGGCTCGCGCCTGTTCGCTCAGCTGGCGGAGGAGCACCGCAAGGCGGGGGACCATGCCGAGGCGGTGCGCGTCTCGCGCGCCGGTTTGGCGCAGCACCCGAACTACCCGTCGGCCCGGCTGACGCTGGGCCGAGCGCTGCTCGAGTCGGGAGACGCGGCCGCGGCGCGGCGGGAACTCGAGCAGGCGTTGCGCGAGGCCCCCGACAACATCCTGGCGAGCCGCTTCCTGGGTCAGGCGCTCGAGGCGGTGGGCGCGCTCGGCGAGGCGCTGCTGCAGTACGGCGCGACGCTGAAGATGGCGCCCGGGGACCGGCAACTGGAGGCGCAGGTGCAGGCGCTGAAGGCGCGGCTGACGACGGCGGCCGTACCGGCGCCGCGGAGCGAGCCGCGGCTCTCGCCCGCGCCGCCGTTGATGGCTCGGCCAGGCACGCCGGCGGCGGTACGCCCTGCAGCGGCGGCAGCGCCGCCCGAGGCCGAGAGCGAGCTTGCGCCGACCGTCCTGCTGAAGGGCCCGGAGCGCCCGCCTCTGCCCGTGCCGGGGCCCGCCGCCGAACGAGCTGCGCCGCCTGCCGTGGGTCTGCCGCCGACGATCCCGCTCGGACGCGCGCCGGTGCCGCCTCCGCCGGCGCCTGCATCGCCGGACCCCGTGATCACGTTGAAGCCGGCGTCGCGCCTCGCGCAACCGGAGTTCGGAGACACCGAGCCGGCGCGCCAGGTGCCCGCCGTGATCGCTGCGCTGCCGAGCCCCGAGCCGCGAGCCGAGCCGAAGGCCGCGGCGCCGGAGCCGCCGGCCGTGGATGCCGGGACCGGCGCGGCGCCGCTGTCGTCGTCGACTCTCGCGGAGCTGTACCTGCGCCAGGGCCTGCCCGAGCAGGCTGTGGAGGTGTACCGGCAGGTGCTGAGCGAGGACCCCGGGAACGAGCGGGCGCGCGCGCGCCTGGCCGAGATCGCCGGGCCGGCAAGCCCGGGACCGCCGGCGGCAGCGACGGACGACCCGCGTGCGGCGCGGCGGCGGGTGCTCGAGCGCACGATCGCGGGGCTCGAGGCGCTGCTCGCCAGCCTGCAGAGGAGATGAGCGTGTCCTCCTTTTCCGACGCCCTCGCGGGGGTCGTCCGGCGCGTGCCCGAGATCGAGGTGGTCATGATCATCGGCACGGACGGCATCCCGATCGAGAAGCTGACCGTGCGCGCCGACCCGAACATGGAGGCGGTGGCCGCGGAGCTGACGACCCTGCTGCGCGCCAGCCTGTC
>JBGASI010000422.1:0-4472 GCA_044229815.1 Vicinamibacteria bacterium
CCTCGTCCTCGATCGTCGAGGCGGTGTAGACGAGCTTCTGCGTGTAGCGGCCCGGCAGCCGCGGGTCGTCCGGCCACAGGGTGAGCCGCGTGACGGCGTTGCGCGCGAGCGTCTGGCGGGTGAGGAAGCCCGCGGCCTCGACGTCGACGGTCGTGCCCTCGGCGGCGGCGCTCGCGAGCGTCGTGCGCCCGCCGGCGTCGGTCAGCTGCGGGATCCCGGCGATCGAGACGCGCGCGCCGGCCACCGGCGCGTCCGTCTCGCCCGAGACGACGCTCAGCGTCGTGCCCGTGGCCCAGCCCGAGGGCCGCGGCGTCGGCTGGGCGCTGCCCGGCGAGGACGGCGAGTCGCCGCCGCACGCGAGCGCGGCCCCGGCCAGGGCCGTGGCCAGGGCGCGACCCGCGCGGGAGGCGCCGCTCACGCAGCCCGCTTGCGGTCCCCGCCGATCGCGACGAGCGCGAAGCCCGCGAGGATCCAGAACAGGTCCTTGGCGCGCTTGAGCACCACGAACGCGGTGCCGATCGTGGTCGCGTCCGGCACGCCGAGGGCGCGGAAGGTCAGGACGTAGGCGACGTCCTGCACGCCGAGCCCGGCCGGGATCGGCACCGCCATCGAGCGCACCAGGATGATCGAGGACTCGACCACGACCGCCGTCGTGAACGGCATCTCGACGCCGAGCAGCCTGAGGTACAGCACCGTCTCCACGGCGCGCACCAGCCAGCCGCCGCAGTAGAGCGCCAGCGGCAGCGCGAGCGCCTTCGGGTCGCGCCAGAAGAAGCCCACCAGGTGCTCGTCGGTCTTCTGGAAGCGGATCGCGTTGCGCTCGAGCCAGGCCCCGAGCCAGCGCCCGAAGAAGCGCTCGAGCCCGAGGTGCATCCGGCCGGCCACCTGCGCGCGCGCGCCGTAGGCGATCGCCACGCCGAAGGTCCCGATCATGAACGCCGACACGGCGAGCAGCAGCCAGGGCAGCCCGTCGCGCCCGATCGCGGCCCGCGAGGCGTCGCGCAGCTGCGGCCACACCACGAGCGTCGCCAGCCCGAGCACGATGCCGTGCGAGACGACCACGAAGAACTTGCGGCCGACGCTCGCCACGACCGCGGTCTCGAACGGCACGCCGCAGCGCTTCTTCAGCAGCACCGGCTGCAGCGACTCCGAGATCACGGCCCCGGAGGGCAGGCCCAGCATCACCGCCTCGATCGCGATGCGCACCCGCAGCAGCGGCCGGAAGCGCGGCCGGCCGCCGAGCAGCCCGAACGACAGCCACCAGCCGCCGGCCTCGAGCAGGCTGACCACGAAGTTGGGCAGCAGCAGCAGCGGCAGCCGCCAGCCGAGCGCGCCGACCTGCTCGAACGAGCGCTCGAGGTCGGCGCTGCGCAGCACGTACAGGGCCAGGCCCACGGCCAGGAGCGCGGGGAGGACCTGTGAGGCGTGGCGGAGCAGGCGTTTCATGGCGCGCGAACGCACGAGTCTACCTTCGGGCGTGGCGGCCCGCGAGGGCTGCTATGATCCCGCTCCCATTTTCAGTCGACGGCCCCCGGGGCCGAGAAGGAGCGCATGCCCAGCGACCAGCTCGCCGAACTGCTGCAGGGCCTGTTCGGCACCCTCGAGGCCGCCGCGCTGCGCCAGCTCGAGGCCGAGCTCGAGTGGCGCTCGCTCGCGGCCGGCAGCGTGCTGTTCCGCCAGGGCGACCCCGGCGACGCGCTGTTCATGCTGGTCGACGGCCGGCTGCGCGTGGTGGTCGACGACGGCGCGGGCGGCGAGCGCACGGTCGACGAGGTCGGCCGCGGCGCGAGCGTCGGCGAGGCCGCGCTGCTGACCGGCGAGCCGCGCTCCGCCACCGTCTACGCGTTGCGCGACAGCCACCGGGTGCGCCTCGACGCCTCGCTGTTCGAGCGTGTGGTGGAGAGCCACCCGCGGGCGCTGCGGCCGCGCGCCCGCCCCGCCGCGCGGCGCGCGCGCGCCAGCAGCCGCGAGGACGGCGGCGGCGGGCCGCGCACGCTCGCGCTCGTGCCGCTCGACGGCGCCGTGCCGGTCGGCGAGCTCGGGGAGCGGCTGCAGCAGGCGCTCGCGCGGCTCGGGCCCGCCGAGCGCGTCTTCGCGGCGCGCGCCGACGCGGCGCACGGCCGGCCGGGCTTCGCGCAGACGCCCGAGCACGACCCCGCCGGCGTCGGGCTGGTGGCGTGGCTCGGCGAGCTGGAGGCGCGGCAGCGCTACCTCGTCTACGAGGCGGAGCCGGAGGCCTCTCCCTGGACCCGTCGCTGCGTGCGCCAGGCCGACCGCGTGGTGCTGGTGGCCCGCGCCGGCACGAGCCCCGCCGCGCGCGCGGTCGAGGAGGCGCTCCGCGTCGAGGCCCCGCGCGCCCGCGTCGAGCTGGTGCTCGTGCACGACGACGCGACCGCGCGCCCGGACGGCACGGCGGCCTGGCTCGAGGGCCGCGCCCTCCACGCCCACCACCACGTGCGGCTCGGCCGCGACGCCGACGTGGCGCGGCTCGCGCGCCTGCTCGTCGACCGCGCGGTGGGCCTCGTGCTCGGCGGCGGCGGCGCGCGCGGCTTCGCCCACATCGGCGTGATCCGCGCGATCGAGGAGGCCGGCATCCCGGTCGACACGATCGGCGCGGCCAGCATGGGCTCCGTCGTCGGCGCCGGCTACGCGCTCGGCCTCGCCCCCGAGGAGCTGCGGCACCTGGCCTCCGTCTTCGGCTCGCGCCGCCGGCTGGTGGACCCGACGCTGCCGCTCACCTCGTTCCTCGCCGGCGCGAAGCTGACGCGCGTGCTGCGCGAGCTCTACGGCGAGGCGCGGGTCGAGGACCTGTGGCGGCCGTTCTTCGCCGTCGCCACGAACCTCTCGCGCGCGGAGCCGGTGCTGCTGCGCAGCGGCCCGCTGTGGCAGGCCGTGCGCACGAGCAGCGCGCTGCCGGGCACCTTCCCGCCGATGCTGGCGGGGGAGGACCTGCTGGTCGACGGCGCGCTGATGAACAACCTGCCGATCGACGTGATGCGCGAGGCCGTCGGCTCCGGCACCGTGATCGCGAGCAACGTGGTGCCCGGCCGCGTCGGCCGCCGCGCGACGAGCCGGCCGTTCCGCTTCGGGCCGAGCCTGTCGGGCCTGTCGCTGCTGGCGGCGCGCCTCCTGCCGTTCGGTCCCCGCCTGCGCGCGCCCGGCCTGCTGTGGCTGTTGACGCGCTCGAACGAGGTGGCGAGCGCGCACCGCGCGCGCTCCGAGGCCTTTCGCCGCCAGGCCGACCTGCTGATCGAGCCCGCGCTCGGCCGCTTCAAGCTGCTCGACTTCGACGCCTGGCGCGCGATCCTCGAGGCCGGCCAGGAGTCGGGCCGCGAGCAGGTCGCCGCCTGGCTCGCCGCGCGCGCGGGCGCCGCCCCGCCCTGGGGCGCGGCCGCCGGGCAGTGATCGAGCGCCTCGCCGCGTACCTCGCGGCCGACCGGCTCGAGGCCCTTGCCGAGGGGCGCGAGCTGCCCGACCGCGCCACGGGCGCGGCGCTGTCGGTGGACCTCGCCGGCTTCTCGGCCTTCGCCGACGCGCTCGTGCGCCGGGCCGGCCCGCGCGAGGGCGCCGAGGAGCTGACGCGCCAGTTGAACGCCGTCTACGACGGGCTGATCGCCTGCGTCGGCGGTTTCGCCGGCGCGATCGTCGGTTTCGCGGGCGACGGCTTCACCGCCTGGTTCGACGACGCGCGCGCCCCGGCCGCGGCGCGCGCGGTGGCCTGCGGTCTCGCGCAGCAGGAGAGCTTCCGCGACTGGGCGGCCGCCGAGGCCGGCCGCACCGCGCTCGCGCTGCGCGTGGCCGTCGTCAGCGGCCGGGTCCGGCGCTTCGCGGTCGGCGACCCCTCGCAGCAGCGGCTCGACGTGCTGGCGGGCGAGACGATGGTGCGCCTCGCCGCCGCCGACGCCGCGGCGGCGAAGGGCGAGCTGGTCGTCGACGCGGCGACGCGGGCGGCCCTCGGCGCGCGCCTGCTCGTGGCCGACGCCCGCGCCGACGAGCAGGGCCGCGAGGTGCTGGCGGTGCGCGAGCTCGACGGCGGGGTCGCGCTGCCGCCGCCCTTCGCCGGCCCCGCGGGGCTCGACGCGCGCGCCCTGCGGCCGTGGCTGCTCGGCCCCGTCTTCGAGCGGCTCTCGGCGGGCCGGGCCGACTTCCTGAGCGAGCTGCGGCCGGCCGCCGCGCTCTTCGTCGGCTTCGAGGGCATCGACTACGACGGCGGGCCGCGCGCCGCGGAGGAGCTCGACGCCTTCGTGCGCCGCGTGCAGGGCATCGTCGCGCGCTACGAGGGCTCGCTGCTGCAGCTGACGATCGGCGACAAGGGCAGCTACCTCTACGTGGCGCTGGGCGCCCCGCTCGGCCACGCGGACGACGCCTTCCGCGCGGTGCGGGCGGCGGTGCGGCTCTCGCGCGCGGCCGAGGCCCCGGTCCACTCGCTGCGCGTGGGCGCGAGCCACGGCCTCGTGCGCGTGGGCGCCTAC
>JBGASI010000423.1:0-4460 GCA_044229815.1 Vicinamibacteria bacterium
ATCTGACCCTGCATGTTCCAGTAGATGACGCCGAGGAGGCCTGAATCGTAGAACCGGCGCAGGCGCGCCTCGCTCTCGTGCAGGGCTTCTGCCGCGAGGAACCTCTCCTGAGCGGTGCGCAGTGCTTGCTGCCGCCAGACGAAGGCCACCCCCGCCCCCGAGGCGAGGAGCAGCACGGCGAGGAACGCGGCCGTCTGCCAGAGCCGCTCGTGTAGCGCAGAGTAGGCTTCCGCGGTGTCGATTCGCGCCACCAGGTTCCATGGGGACCCGGGGACGGCGCGCACGGCGGCCACCACCGCCACACCGCGGTAGTCCACGCCCTCGACCATCCCCTCCTGTCCGAGCGCCGCCCTGGCGGCGGGCAGATCCGTGTTCCCCAGAGGCCGTCGTAGCGTCAGGGCCGTGTGCTTCTGAAAGCGCAGTTCGTTGAGGAACAGGACGTCGTCGGCGTCCCGGCGAACGAGAAGGGTCTCGGCCGTCTCGCTGGCTGTGGGCCACCGTCGCAGGAGGGGATAGAGATACCTCTCCGGATCGATGCGCAGGACCAGAACCCCCAGCTTTCGCCCGTCCGCGCCGCGGAGGATGGGCACCAGGACCGCCAGGCGGATTGGCCCGGCCGGCGAGGTCTCCCGGTAGAAGTCCAGCATGGTCACCCGCCCCGACCGGAGCACCTCAGGGGCGCTTCGCACCAGGTGCGGGTCCACCGGCTCGGGCGGTTCAGGGCCGGAGATTCGTCGGGCGCCTCGCTCATCGAACAGGACGAGTCGTTCGTAGTCATGGGCCGCCTGAACGCTGGCGAGCCACACCCGAAGCTGGGCCCCGGCGACTGCGTCGTTCGGCCCCTCGATCCACCGCTGCGCCAGCCGGGAGAAGACGGTGTTGGTGGCGAAAGCACTGCCATCCGCCAGGCGTTCCCGGCGCCACTGCAGGAGGTCGCCGACCTTCAGATCGGCAACAGCGGAGAGCTGGCGCTCCACCCGGGCGCGGAGCTCCTGCTGGTAGTGCCGGTACGACGAGTACCCCGCGATCAAGATGCCGGTGGCCAGAAGGACGAAGACCCCGAAGAGAGCATGCCCGCCGGGCAGGTGTCGTCTACCGGGAGCCAGCGCGCTCATTCACATTCCTGGCGGCTGCCTGGTTCCCCGAGGGCCTCGCTCATCGTCCACCACCCGCAGCGGGCCCTCTTCGCTGGCCGCGTTCATGGGCGCAGTTCCTCGAGCGTCGTGGCCGAGCGCTCGTCGAGCTGGCGGCAGATCTCCAGGAGCAGGACGTCCGTGGGGCCCGGGAGCGGCCAGCCTTCCGCCGATGCGCCAGGCTTGAACGAGAAGTGGCCGCGGTTCCATGCCAGGAGCTGGGCCACCGCCTCGCGCCCCTGCGCCTCGCGCGAGGCGGCGTTCACCAGCCGTCCGGCGTCGAAGGTCATGCGGACCGTGCGCGCCGCGTGGCTCGCCTCGAGCACGCCGCTGAGCCCGGCCAGGTGGCACATCTGCAGCAGGCCGGGCGCCCCGATCACCTCGAGGGTCCCCTGCATGCCGGGGCCGCCGGGGCCGGCGGCGGCGAGCGGCGCGTAGCGCCGCATCAGCAGCTGCATGCGGGCGAGGATCTCGTTGACCGGGGAGCCGCTGGCGATGGCGTGGTCCGTGTCCGCCCCGATGCCGCGCGGGCGCTCGTCGTACGCCTGGCAACCCGAGAGCAGCATCACCGGCACGTACTGGGTGGCGCGGTGGGCGCGCAGCAGGCGACGGATCTCGAAGCCGTCCAGGCCCTTCATCCGCACGTCGAGGAGCGCGATCGGCGGCGGGGCCCGCAGCGCCATGCGCAGGGCTTCCTCGCCGTCGCCCGCGTCCTGGACCCGGAAGCCCCGCGCCTCGAGCACGGAGCGCAGGAACTCGCGCGAGAGCGGGTTGTTGTCCGCGATCAGCGCCTCGCGCAGGGCGGCCGGGATGTCGTCGAAGCCCGGCGTCGGCTCGCGGTCGGCCGCGACGGCCGCGTCGCCCACCACGAGGTCTTCCTGGCGCGGGTCCATCTCCTCGAAGCGGGCCCGGATCGGCACCGCCACGTCGCCCGTCTGGTCCACCACGGAGCCGGCCCGCAGCACGATGCGCGCGCGGGCGCCGTTGCCGCGCACCGTCAGCAGGCCGGTCCGGCCCGCGCGCTGCACCTCCGCCACGAGCGCCCGGGCCGACTCGCCCCCGCTCGCCTCGACCGCGCCGCTGCGGCGGTCGATGCTGCTGAGGATCGCGGCGATCTTCTCCTTGAGCTCGGCCGGCGCCACGGGCTTCGTCAGGTAGTCGACGACGCCGAAGCGGAAGGCGCGCACCCGCTCCGTGAACTCCTGGCGGGCCGTCAGGAACACGACGGGCGAGCGGGCGGTCAGCGCGTCGGCCTGCAGCGGGCGCACCACGTCGAAGCCGTCCATCTCGGGCATCTCGATGTCGCACAGCACGAGGTCCGGCTGGTGCCGGCGCACCAGGTCGAGGGCCTGGCGCGGATCGCCCGTGGCGATGACGTGGTAGCCCGCCTCGGCGAGGCACGTCTCGATGGCCGCGCGGGCCTCGTCCGAGGCCTCGACGACGACGATCGAGCGCCGCTCGCCCGCCGCGAGGGCGTCGAGCGCCGGGCGGGTCTCGGACTCGGGCAGCACGCCGTCGGGCTCCCTGGCCAGCGCGGCCTTGCGCTGCTCGCGCAGGAAGGCCTCGCAGGCGTCGATGCCCAGCGGGCGGCTGTAGAAGTAGCCCTGGATCCGCTCGCAGCCCTGCTGGGTCAGGATGTCGAGCTGCTCGCGGGTCTCGACGCCCTCGGCCTGGACGCTCAGCGCCAGCGTGTGCGCGAGCCGGATCACGGCGATGACGATCGCGGCGTCGCCGGGACAGCTGGCGATGCCCTGGACGAACGACTTGTCCACCTTCAGCGTGTGGATCGGCAGCCGCTGCAGGTAGCTCAGCGAGGAGTAGCCGGTGCCGAAGTCGTCGATCGAGATGCGCACGCCGAGCGCGCTCAGCTCGGCCAGGACGCGCGAGGTGTCCTCGGGGTCCTGCATCGCCTGCGTCTCGGTGATCTCGAGCTCCAGGCAGCTCGCCCGCAGGCCCGTCTCGCCGAGCACGTCCGTGACGCGGCGCAGGAAGCTCGGGTCGTGGAACTGGCGGGCCGCGATGTTGACCGCCACCTTGAGGTCGGGGTGCCCGGCCCGCTGCCAGACCCTCGCCTGGCGGCACGCGGTGGCGAGCGCCCACCAGCCCATGGGCACGATCAGGCTGGAGCTCTCGGCCAGCGGCAGGAACTCGCCGGGCGGCAGCACGCCGCGGACCGGGTGGCGCCAGCGCATCAGCGCCTCGACGCCGTAGACCCGGCCGCCCGCCAGGTCGAGCGCGGGCTGGTACTCGAGGAACAGCTCGCCGCGCTCGAGGGCGCGGCGCAGGCCGCTCTCCATCTCGAGCCGCGCCATCGCCGCGGTGTGCAGGCTCAGCGTGTAGAGCTGGCAGTTGTCGCGGCCGGCTTCCTTCGCCCGGTAGAGCGCCGCGTCGGCGTTCTTCAGCAAGCTGAGCGAGTCGTCCCCGTCCTCGGGGTACATCGCGATGCCCATGCTGCCGTTGACGAACAGCTCCCGCTCGCCCACGCGGATCGGCGCCTTCACCAGGACCAGGATCTTCTGGCCCATCACGGCGGCCTGGGTGGCGTCGCCGACCTGGGTCAGCAGCACGACGAACTCGTCGCCGCCGATGCGGGCGACCGTGTCGGCGCTGCGGATCGCGCCGTTGAGGCGCTCGCCGAGGGTCTTGAGCAGCTCGTCGCCCGCCTGGTGGCCGAGCGAGTCGTTGACGTCCTTGAAGTCGTCGAGGTCGAGGAACAGGACGGCGAGACGGGTCTCGCCGCGCTGCGCCTGCGCGATCGCGGCGGCCAGGCGGTCCTGCAGCAGCCGGCGGTTCGGCAGGCCGGTGAGGGCGTCGTGGTAGGCGAGCGCCTCGATGCGCGCGTCGGCGGTCTTTCGTTCCGTGATGTCGAGCGCCACGCCCATGATCGCGGGCCGGCCGCGATAGCTGACGACGGAAGCGGAGAAGTCCACCCAGCGCAGCTGCCCGTTCTTGCGGACGAGCTTCACCTCGTGGCGCGACGGCTCGGAAGAGGCGACGAGGTCCGCGGCGCGGCGGCGGACGCCGGGCCAGTCGTCCGGGTGCACCACGTCCCACAGGGCGCAGTGCTCGAAGTCCTGGATCGAGTAGCCGGTGATCTCGCGGGCCGCCTCGTTGGCGAAGCGCAGGGCCGCGCCCTGGAGGATGAAGATGGCGCAGGGGGCGTTCTCGGTGAGGGCCCGGAAGCGCGCCTCGCTCTCCTGCAGCGCGATCGCGGTGTGGCGCCGGGCCACGGCGTGGCTGACGTGGCGCGAGGCCACCTCCAGCAGCTCGAGGTCGCGCGTGCCGAGCGCGGCAGCCTGCGGGTAGGTCCTGACGACGAGGGCGCCG
>JBGASI010000424.1:0-4451 GCA_044229815.1 Vicinamibacteria bacterium
GAAGATGACGGTCGACGCCGGGAGCTGGTCGGGGGCGGAGGCGCTGCTCCGCTGGAACCGCCCGGGAAGAGGGCTGGTGGCGCCGGGGGAATTCGTCGCGGCGCTCGAAGACACGGGGTTGATCGTGCCGGTCGGCACCTGGGTGATCGAGACGGTCTGCCGGCAGATCGCCGAGTGGGCGGGCTGCGGTTGCGGGTGGATACGCGTGGCAGTCAACGTGTCGGTCAAACAGTTCCTGTGCGATGGCTTCCTGAATGACGTCGCCCGGGCCCTGCGCGAGAACGGCGTCGCGGCCGAGTCGCTCGTGGTCGAGATCACGGAGAGCTCGCTGATGTCGCGCACGGCAAAGACCGACCAGGTCCTGCAGGCGCTCAAGGCCCTCGGCGTCGGTATCGCGATCGACGACTTCGGGACCGGCTATTCGAGCCTCGCGTATCTGCAGCGGTTCCCGATCGACACGCTGAAGATCGACATCAGCTTCATTCGCGACGTGACCACCAACCCGGCTTCCGCCGCGATCGCCGTCGCCATCATCGACATGGCACGCAGCCTGAAGATGAAGGTGGTCGCCGAGGGCGTGGAAACCCTGCCGCAGCTCGAGTTCCTGCGCCAGCACGGATGCGACGAGATCCAGGGGTACTACTGCGCCCGACCCATGCCCGCGGCCGAGCTGGCAGTCCGCCGGGAGGAGAACCGTGCGAGCGCCCCGCTCTGCGCGGCTGGCCTGGCCACCCGGTAGGGCTCAGGGGTAGAGGACCGCGGCCTCGCCCTTCTCGGCCACCCGCTGCGCCGCGACGGCGAGGATGCGGTCACGGCGCTTGAGCAGGGTGCGGATCTGCGGGACGCTCACCCAGCGGCCGATCGTGGAGCGCAGCCCCGCCTCGTCGAGGCGGGAGAACGCCTGGAGGTCGGTGCGCGAGAAGCGCTCGAGGAGCTTCTCGTCGCGGACCTGGGCGTATACCGCGAACGATCGCGAGAAGTCGACTGCGTAGACCTGGAACGACGGGTCGTAGAGCACGTTCTGGATGTTCTGCGCATCCCAGTTGAACGTCAGCTGGTGGAAGAGGCGCACGCGGTGGATCTGCCGGTTCCAGGCCTCCATGTCGGGCGGCGCGGGGCCCTTCTTCCTGCGGTCCCACTCGGTCGAGGCGCCCTCGATCCACAGCTGGACGGCGCCCGTCTTGCGGTCGATCGTCCGCTCGACCGTCGGCGGCACGAGGCCGAGCCCGAGCAGCTTGTCGAGCTCGTACGCGGCGATCTCGAAGCGGTAGGAGTCCTCGTAGTCGACCATCGTCGCCCCGCCCTGGAAGCTCGTGACGCCGTGGCGGAACACGTCGATCGTCTTCCAGACGGCCTTGTGCGTGGCCGCCCCGTCGCTGAGCGTCAGCTGTTCGGAGCCGGTGATCCCGGAGCCGAGGGCCTTCTTCCTGACGACCGCGGCGCCACGGAGGAACTCCTCGGCGGCCTGGCCCTTCAGCGGGAGGCCGTAGGCCACCTGCGCCGTGGCGAGGCCGGGAAACGACGCGACCACGAGCACGGCAAGCGCGAGCAGGCGTCCCGGCCATCCTGCCATGGCAGTCCTCCTCGCGCAGAGGATACACGCGCGGGGACGAAGGGCGTTCACCCGGTCCTGTTGCAGGCGGGGGCGCGAGTCTCTATCCTGCGAAGCCTCACCACGAAAGCACGAGTGACGATTCCCCCGGCCGCCCAGCTCGGCTCCTACCAGGTCCTCGCCTCGATCGGCGCGGGCGGCATGGGCGAAGTGTATCGAGCGCGGGACACGCGACTCGATCGCGAGGTGGCGCTCAAGCTGCTGCCGCCGGCGTTCGCCTCGGACCCCGACCGGCTCGCCCGCTTCGAGCGCGAGGCGAGGCTGCTCGCCTCGCTCAACCACCCGAACATCGCGCACCTCTACGGCTTCGAACAGGCGACCCTGCCCGACGGCGCGACGGCCCACGTGCTCGCAATGGAACTCGTCGAGGGCGAGGAACTCGCCGAGCGAATGAGGCGCGGGCCGGTCCCGGTCGAGGACGCGGTCCCGATCGCCCGGCAGATCGCCGAGGCCCTCGAGGAGGCTCACGAGAAGGGCATCGTCCACCGCGACCTCAAGCCCGCGAACGTCAAGCTGACGCCGGACGGGAAGGTCAAGGTCCTCGACTTCGGCCTCGCCAAGGCCTGGTCGAACGACGCTTCCGGCGTCACGTCGAGCGCGGACCTGTCGCAGTCCCCGACGCTCGCCCACACCGGCACCGCCGCCGGGCTCATCCTCGGCACGGCCGCTTACATGTCGCCCGAGCAGGCGCGCGCACGACCGGTCGACAAGCGCGCCGACATCTGGGCCTTCGGCGTCGTGCTCTTCGAGATGCTCACGGGCAGGCGCCTCTTCGACGGCGAAACCGTGAGCGACGTGCTCGCGTCCGTCCTCAAGAGCGAGCCGGACTGGCAGGCGCTGCCCGCGGCGACACCGGCGAGCGTGCGCCGCCTGCTCGAACGCTGCCTGCAGCGCGACCCGAAGCAGCGCCTGCGCGACATCGGCGAGGCGCGGGTCGCCCTCGCGGGGCCGACGCACCCGGACGAAGCGCCGCGGTTCGCCTCGCAGGCGTCGCCCTCGCGGCCGGCGCGCGCGTTGCCGTGGGCGCTGTGTGCTGTCGCCCTCGTGGTCTCGGCCTGGGCGCTGTCGCGGTCGATGAGGGATGACGCGACAGCCTCGCGGGAGGTCGTGCACCTGGAGGTGGGTTTCCCTCCCGACGTCGATCCCGTGACCGGCCGACAGGGAGGGATCGCGATCTCGCCGGACGGCAAGGCGATCGCGATGGTCGGGTTCAGCAAGGGTCTGCGGCGCCTGTTCGTGCGCCGTCTGGACGCGCCCCTGGCCGTCGACACCGCCGGCACCTCGGGCGGGGGCGTCTTCTCGCCCGACAGCGCCAGCGTGGCGTTCCTCAGCAGCTTCACGGCTCTCTCGCGCCTGTCTCTGGCGGACGGCCAGGTCACCCGGCTCGCCACCGGCGGCGACTTCGTCAGCGGCGTCAGCCTGGCCTGGGGCCCGAAGGATGTCCTCTTCACGCGGGACGGTGCGCTGTGGAGCGTCCCCGCCACCGGGGGTGAGGCCCGGCAGCTGACGACGCTCGACCCATCGGCCCGAGAGGTCCTTCACGGCGACCCGATCGTGCTCCCCGGCGGGCGGACGGTCCTGTTCTCGCGGCTGACGACGACGGCCGGCGCCGAGCGCATCGAGGCGATGCCGCTGGCGGGCGGCGGCCGATCGGTCGTCCTCGAGGGAGGCACGACACCCGTGTGGTCTCCCACTGGGCACCTCCTCTTCGCGCGCGCGGGAGGCGTGTGGGCGGTGCCCTTCGACCCGGCGGCGCCGGCGACCCGCGGAGCGGCCGTACCGGTGATCCCGCCGGGAGTCGTCGGCACGGTGCGCACCGGCAGCCTGGGCTTCCAGGTCTCCGACAATGGGACGCTCGTGTACGTCCCCGCCGACATCGATCGCATGCGCTTCGTCTCGGTGGGCCGGGATGGATCGGAACTGCCCCTGGCCCTGCCCCCTGGCGCCTACGGCAACCCGCGGGTCTCGCCCGACGGGCACCGGGTGGCCGTGGCGAGAGACGGCACGGTGGTCGAGTCCATCGACCTCGTGCGCGGCACCCGCGCCGTCGTCGTGCCCCCGGCCGTCGGCACGCTCTTCGCGGTCTGGACGAGCGACGCGAGGAGGATCGTGCTCCGGCGCTTCAACCTGCCCTTCTGGGCCGCCGCGGACGGGAGCGGTCGCACGGAAGCGGTGCCCGAGGGAGACGTGAACACCTCGCCTGCAGGCCCCGGGCCCGACGCCGACTCGTTCCTCGCCGTCCGCGTGCGGGCCGACACCGGGGGCGACATCCACCTCATGTCCGTCGAAGGCCGCTTCGCGCCCAAGGCCCTCGTGGCGACGCCCGCCTACGAGGGCAGCCCGCAGCTCTCCCCGGACGGACGCTGGCTCGTCTACCAGTCGAACACCTCGGGCCAGCCGGAGATCTACGTGCGGCGCTACCCGGAGCTCGACCGGGCCTGGCCGGTGTCGGAAGGCGGCGGTGTGCAGTGCCGCTGGAGCCCGACCGGTCGGGAGATCTACTACCGCGGCGGCGGCAAGTTCGTGGCGGTGGCCTTCGACCCGTCCGGGCCCGAGCCGACCCTCGGCAAGCCGGTCTCGCTGTTCGACGACGCGTACGACTTCGGCCAGGCCCTGTCGCTCCCGAACTACGACGTCACCCGCGACGGCCGCTTCCTCAGGCTGCGCCGCGGCGGCCAGAGCGGCACGCTGCGGGTCGTCCTCAACTGGACCGAGGAGCTGAAGCGCACGATCGCGAATGGCGGCGCCCGCTGACGACCGCCCGCGGGGCCTCGACTCGGCACTGATGCGCTGACGTGGCCGGCGTATACTCGGCGGCGATCCCCCAAGAAGGGCGAGG
>JBGASI010000425.1:0-5305 GCA_044229815.1 Vicinamibacteria bacterium
GTCGCCAGCTCCGTGTACATGCGCTTGTCGTTCTTGCCGTACGGGTTCTCCTTCGAGTCGAGCGCCAGGTACCCGCCGTTGTTCTCGGGGAGCTTCTGCTTGATGATGTCCGCCTCGATCGTCACGCCGAGGTGGTTCGCCTGGCCGGTGAGGTCGGCGGACACGTGGTAGTCCTTGTCCTTCTTGAAGGCGGGGTTGCGCAGGTAGCACCACAGCACGGTCGCCATGCCCAGCTCGTGCGCGGCCTCGAATGCCTTGCTGACCTCGACGATCTGCCGGCCGGACTCGGGCGAGCCGAAGTAGATCGTCGCGCCCACCGCCACCGCGCCCATGTCCTGCGCCTGCTTGATGCTCGCGAAGAAGATCTGGTCGAACTTGTTGGGGTAGGTCAGGAACTCGTTGTGGTTGAACTTGAGCAGGAACGGGATCTTGTGCGCGTACTGGCGCGCCACGCCGCCGAGGACGCCGAGCGTCGAGGCCACCGCGTTGCAGCCGCCCTCGATCGCGAGCTTCACGATGTTCTCGGGGTCGAAGTAGAGCGGGTTCTTGGCGAAGCTGGCGCCGGCCGAGTGCTCGATGCCCTGGTCCACGGGCAGGATCGAGACGTAGCCGGTGCCGGCGAGGCGGCCGTGGTCGACGAGCGCCTGCAGCGAGCGCAGCACCGGGACCGGGCGGTCGGAGCCGGCGTGGACCTGGTCGACCCACTGCGGGCTGGGGACGTGCAGGCTCGCCTTCGGGATGCCCTTGCAGGTGTAGTCGAGCAGGTTGCGGGCGTCGCTGCCCAGGTACTCCTCGATCTTGGCGAGGCCCGCGGCGGGTGTGGCAGTGCTCATGGTTGCTGGTTCTCCTTGGTCAGTTGAGGCGGGCCGCCTGCTGCCGCAGCGACGCGGCGCGCGCGCGGAGCTCCTCCGCGTCCTTCGCCCCCGGGGCGAGGGCGAGGTAGGACTCGAGGTCGCGGGCCGCGAGGCCGTAGCAGTCGAGGGCGGCGTAGAGGGTGCCCCGGTCGCGCAGGTCGTCGGCGCTGCCGGGCTGGAGCCGGATCAGGAGATCGACCACGCGCAGGGCGCGGTCCTTGTCCTGGTCGCGGAGATAGATGGCCTTGAGGTTGCGCAGGATGCGCTCGAGCATCTCCTTGCGCCGGCAGGGCCGGAGCATCTTGGGTTCGAGCTGCACCTTGCCGTTGAAGATGCGGTCCAGGCGGTCCTGGCAGTCCTTCTCGCTGAGCAGCGTCCCGCCGTGGAACGGGTCGACCAGCAGCGGGCGGGACGGGGTGTGAACGCGCACGACGAAGTGGCCGGGCAGGCCGACGCCCTCGACCTCGAGCCCCGCGCGCCGGGCCACTTCCATGAAGACGGTACACAGGGTGATCGGGATCCCGGTGCGGCGCTCGATCACCTCGTTGAGGTAGCTGTTGCGGGCGTCGTAGTACTGTTCGCTGTTGCCGCGGAAGCCCTGTTCCTGGAACAGGTAGTGGTTGAGCGCCATGATCGCGCGCTCGGGGCGCGGCTCGTCGTCGAGCCGCGCGCGCAGGGCAGCGCCCATCTCGTCGAGCCGGGCGAGGTAGGCCCGCACGTCGAGGCCCTCGTACTCCTCGGCCGCCACCAGCAGCGCCGCCTCCGCGAGGTCGACGTCGTGATCGGGGCGGGCGAGCAGGTCCTCGAGCCGGCTGCGAGGCGTCTCGGCGGCATCAGGGCGCATGCACACGAACTCCGCCCGAAGTATACCAGCCCGCCGGAGTGGTCCGACCGGTTGTTCAGAGGGTCGTCGGCGCCGGCAGCGGGGCGAGCCCGAGCGCCTCGCGGACGCGCGGGCTCGTCAGCTCGCCCTTCCGGGCCAGCAGCGTGTCGCGCACGATCTCGTCGCCCAGGTCGAGGCCGAGCTCGCCCTGTTTGACCATGTTCAGCACGAAGTTGGCGACGTTCTTCGCGTAGAGCTGGCTCGCGTGGTAGGGCAGCGTGGCCGCGAGGTTGAACGGCCCCAGGATCCGCACCCCGTGCCGGCTGACCGTCTCCCCGGGCACGGTCGCCTCGCAGTTGCCGCCCTGTTCGGCCGCCAGGTCGACGATCACCGAGCCGGGCCGCATCGCCTTCACCATCTCCTCGGTGACCAGCACCGGCGCCTTCTTCCCGGGCACCGCGGCGGTGCCGATCACGACGTCGCTGTCGGCCACCACCTTCGCGAGCAGCTCGCGCTGGCGGCGGTAGAAGCCCTCGTCCTGCGCCCTGGCGTAGCCGCCCTTGTCCTCGGCGGCCGCCGTCTCGAGGGGCAGCTCGACGAAGCGCGCGCCCAGGCTCTGGATCTGGTCCTTCACCGCGGGCCGCACGTCGTACGCCTCGACCACCGCGCCGAGTCGGCGCGCGGTGGCGATCGCCTGCAGGCCGGCCACTCCCGCGCCGATCACGAACACCCGGGCGGGCGAGACGGTGCCGGCCGCCGTCATCAGCATCGGCATCATCTTCAGCAGCGAGTCGGCGGCCAGCAGCACGGCCTTGTAGCCGACGATCGTGGCGGTGGAGGAGAGCGCGTCCATGCCCTGCGCGCGCGTGATGCGCGGCAGCAACTCGAGCGCGAAGCTCGTGGCGCCGCTCGCGACCAGCGGCTGCAGGTCGGCGGCCCTTTGCAGCGGGTCGAGCAGGCCCACCACCACGTGGTCCTTGCCGAGTCGCGCGATCGCCTGCGCGTCGTGGCCGCCCGCCAGCGAGCGGACGCTCAGCAGCAGCCGGGCCTCGCCGAGGACCTCGTCGCGCGAGGCGACCCGCGCGCCCTTCTCGAGGTACGAGGCGTCGTAGTAGCCCGCGGCCTCGCCGGCGCCCGTCTCGACCACGACCTCGACCCCGGCCTTGGCCAGCGCCGCGACGATGCCCGGCACGATCGCCACCCGCGTCTCGCCCGGCCACGTCTCCTTGAGGACGCCTGCCTTCATGGTGCGCTCCTGGTCACCGGCAAGCGTACCAGAGGCGCCCGGCGGCGGAGCGTGGGGCCCGGGGGCGCAGCGTATGATCCCTCCGTGACCACGATTGAGTCGCCAGGCCAGCGCCGGGAGCTGGCGTGAGCCAGCGCTTCCGGCAGCCGCTGGTGCTCGCCAGCCTCGTCGCCGGCCTCGGCCTCGTGGCCCTCGTCGCCTACGACTACCAGGCGACGCGGCGCGAGCTCGTCGAGCTCCTGCGCTCGCAGGCGCTCGCCCTGCGTGAAACGGTCTCGGCGGCCGCTCGCTCGAACCGTGCCGCCGCGGCCTTTTCGGAAGCGCAGCTCGCCGAACGCCTGCTGGAGCAGGCGCGGGAGATCGCGGCTCTCGACCGGGCCGGACGCCTCACGCGTGCCTCGCTCGACGACGTGAGCCGGCGCAGCCCTCTGTTCCGCGTCGGCGTCTTCGCCGCGAACGGCGCGCGCGAGGATGCCGCGGGCGAACCCGGCTCCGCTCCCGGCCTCGGGTGGGGGCGCGGAGCCGGTCCCGGGCGGGGCGGGGGGATGGGGCGCGGGCTGCGTGGCGGCGGGCAGGTGCTGCGGCAGCTGCTCGAGGAGGGGAAGGACGAGGCCGTGACCGACGTCCACGCGCCCCGCTGGGGCGGGGCGGACCGCCTCGCGGCCGGCGTGCGGCGCGCCGGAGGAGGGGCGATCGTGCTGACGGTGGACGCCACCGAGATCGCGCGCCTCGAGCGCCCGGCCTCGCTCGATTCCCTCCTCTCCGAGATCACCCGTGGCAGCCCCGGCATCGCGTACACGGTCCTCGAGCACGAGGCCGGCCGGCTCGCGTTCGGCGACGCACCCGAGGCCCCTCTCATGGCGGACGTCCGTGCCGGCGAGCGGGAGCAGATCGTGAGCGGCCGCCCCGTGCTCGAGTTCGTCGGCGAGGTGGCGGTGCCGGGCGGTTCGCCGGCGCGCCTGCGGCTGGGGATGCGCCTCGACGACCTGCGGCGCGTGGAGCGACGGATGGGACTGCGCCTGGCCGCATCGGTGCTCGTGGCGGCGGCGCTCGCCGGCCTCGCGCTCTCGCTCGCCGGCCTTGGTCGTCGCTACGGCGTTCTCAGCCGCAAGCACGCGCTGGCCGAGGAGGCGCTGCGGCGGCGCGACCGGCTCGCGGCGATGGGCGAGCTCGCCTCGACGGTCGCGCACGAGGTGCGCAACCCCCTGAACGCGGTCGGGATGACCGCCCAGCGCTTGCGGCGCGAGTTCCTGGACGCGACCCCCGCCGATTCCAGCGAACGGGCGGAGCTCGGCGAGCTGCTCGACGTGATGTCCTCCGAGACCCAGCGCATCGATCGCATCGTCCAGCAGTTCCTCGACTACGCACGGCCGCCGCGGCTGGCGCCCGAGCCGACCGAGCTCGGGCCGCTGGTGGCCGAGCTGGCCGAGCGGACGCGGCCGTTCGCGGCATCGCGCGGCGTCGCGCTCGGGACGGAACTCTCGGCCGCGGGCCGGGCGCACGTCGACCCCGCCCACAGGCCCTCGACAACCTCGTGCGCAACGCCGTCGACGCCACGCCGGCCGGCGGGCGCGTCGACGTGATCGCGCGCTGCGAGGGCCGCGGCTGCGCGATCGAGGTGCGGGACAACGGTCGCGGGATCGAGCCCGACCACCTGCCGAGGATCTTCGACCTCTACTTCACGACCAAGGCCGACGGCACCGGGGTCGGGCTCGCCGTGACGCAGCAGATCGTCGCCGCCCACGGCGGCACCATCGAGGTGGACTCGAGCCCGGGCGCGGGCACCACCATGACCGTGCGGCTGCCCGGGCCGCGGGAGGACGGGCGTGGCTGAGCGGTTGATCCTTGTCGTGGACGACGAGGAGCCGCAGCGGCGAGTGCTGGCGGGGTTCCTCAGGAAGCGCGGTTACGCCGTCGAGGCCGTCGGCGGCGCCGACGAGGCGCTGCGTGTCGTCTCGTCTCGCACCGTCGACCTCGTGCTGACCGACCTGCGTATGCCGGGCCGCGGCGGCGTCGAGCTGCTCGAGGCCGTGCGCGCGGCCAACCCGGAGATCCCGGTGGTCGTGATGACGGCGTACGGCACCGTGGCGAGCGCCGTCGAGGCCATGAAGCGCGGCGCGGCCGACTACCTCGGCAAGCCGGTGGACCTCGACGAGCTCGAGGTGCTGGTGGCTCGCACCCTCGAGCGGCGCGCGCTCGTCTCGGAGAACCGGGACCTGCGCGAGCAGCTCGAGTCGCGCTACCGGCTGGCCGGCCTCGAGACCGCGAACGCCGGGATGCAGGAGTGCATCAACGTGGCCGGGCGCGCGGCGGCGAGCCGCGCCAGCATCCTCCTTCACGGGGAGAGCGGCACGGGCAAGGAGCTGCTGGCCCGGGCCATCC
>JBGASI010000426.1:0-4431 GCA_044229815.1 Vicinamibacteria bacterium
ACACGCTGGTGGCACTGATGGACGCCTTCCGGGGCGAGGTCTACTCGGCCGTCTACGACGCCGCCGGGGCCCGGCAACGCGAGGCGCGCGTCGGGTCGCTGGAGGCGGCGCTCGAGGGCCTCCCCCCGGGAGCCGCGTTCGTCGGCGACGCGGTCGCCGCGGGCCGCGAGCGCATCGGGGCGACGGTGCCCGCGGCCCGGTTCCCGTCGCTGGAGCTGTTCCTCGCGGCCCCCCTGGGCCGGGCCGCCCTTGTCTGTCTCGAGCGGGGCGAGACGATCCCCGCCTCGCAGTTGCGGCCGCTCTACCTGCGCGGGGCCGCCGCCAGCCTGCCGCGCCGCTGAATGCCGGGGCTGTTCATCGACCGGGCGACGCCGGGAGACGTGGCGGCGCTGTCGGCCTTGCACCGGGCGTGCTTCTCCCACCCCTGGACCGCGCGGCAGATCGCGGACGAGATCGCGGCGGGGGAGCCGGGCGCCGTCCTGGTGGCGCGCTCGGCGGCCCGCGGCGCGGGGGTGTCGATCCGCGCCGCCTGCGCCTACCGTGTCGTCGCGGACGAGATGCAGCTGCTCGACGTGTCGGTCGAGCCTCCGTGGCGCGGCCTCGGCCTCGCGCGAGGACTGGTCTCCCTGGCGCTGCGACGTGCCGCCCGAGCGGGCGCGCGTTGCGCCTACCTGGAGGTGCGGGCGGGAAACGCGCCGGCGCTCTCGCTCTACGCGAGCCTGGGCTTCGTCGCCTGCGGTCGGCGGTCCGGCTACTACAGCGAGCCGGTCGAGGACGCCTGCCTGCTCGTCAGGCGCGACCTCGAGGCCGTGTCTTGAACCGGGCCGCGGGGGCGTGCTACCGTCCGCGTTGGGGAGGCGCGGCGGACCCGGCCCCCCCGACCATGCACGCCTGATCCCAACCCGACGGTCTCCCGATAGACCAACCCAGGAGGAGCCGAATGCCGCACGAACCGGTTTCGCCCGCTCAGCACCTCGTCGGCGACGAGGACCTCAGTCAACTGGAAGCGCTTCACCACGAGTACGAGAACAGGCTGGGCGAGCTGGCCGAAAAGGCCGTCCTGAGCGACGACGAGCAGCTCGAGGAGACCACCCTGAAGAAGAGGAAACTGCAGATCAAGGACCGGATGCAGGAGCTGGCGCGCCAGCGCTCGGCCTCCGCGCATCCCTGAGACCGCCCTTGCGACGCGACCTCCGGCCCCGCGGGGCGGGGGCGGAGGAGAGGCAGTGAAGCGGATTCCGAGCATGCGGCGCGGCGTCTCCGTGCTGCCCACGCTCTTCACGACCGGCAACCTGTTCCTCGGTTTCTGGTCGATCGTGAAGACGATCGACTCGCACTTCGAGCAGGCGGCCCTGCTGATCGGCGGGGCCGCCATCCTCGACATGCTGGACGGCCGCATCGCGCGGCTGACCGGCACCCAGAGCGAGTTCGGCGCCGAACTGGACAGCCTGGCGGACGCGGTTTCCTTCGGCGTGGCGCCCGCGCTGCTCGCCTACGTCTGGGCGCTGACGCTCGTGCCACGCGCGGGCTGGCCCGCGGCCTTCCTCTTCCTGGTCTGCGGGGTGATGCGCCTCGCGCGCTTCAACGTGCAGCGCCAGGTGATTGACGCCCGCTACTTCGTCGGCCTGCCGATCCCGGCCGGCGCCGCACAGCTGGCGGCGATCGTGTTCGTCCTGCCCGAGCCGCCGAGCGAGCGCTGGCAGGCGCTGGCGATGCTGACGCTGGTGGTGATCGTCGCCTTCCTGATGGTGAGCACCTTCCGCTACCGGTCGTTCAAGGGCTTCGACCTCCGACGGCGCAGGAGCTACCTGACGGTGCTGGGCATCGCGCTGCTGTTCCTGCTGGTCGCCGCGCACCCGGAGGCGTCGCTGCTGGCCGTGACCAGCCTCTACACGCTGTCGGGACCGATCGCCTGGGCCTGGGGCATGCTGCGGCGGCGCCGCGAGCCGCCGCCGGCCGTCGTCGCCGACGCGCCGCTCGTGCCTTGAGGCCCTCCGCGCCAGTCGTCGGCGTCGGGGGAGTCGTGGTGCGGGACGGGCGGGCGCTGCTCATCCGCAGGGGCAAGGAGCCGCTGTACGGACGCTGGAGCGTGCCGGGCGGCAGGGTGGAACTCGGCGAGTCGCTCGAGCAGGCCCTGGGGCGCGAGATGGAGGAGGAGACGGGCCTCGTCGTCGCGCCGGTCGAGATCCTCGCGGTCTTCGACCGGATCGAGCGGGACCAGGCGGGCGTTCTCTACCACTTCGTCATCGTCGACTACCTGTGCCGCTGGCTGTCCGGCGAGGCCGTGGCGGCCTCCGACGCGCTCGAGGCGGCCTGGGCCGCGCCCGGGGAACTGCCCGCCTACGACCTGCCCGCCAAGGCGCTGGAAGTGGTCGGAGCGGCGCTTCGGCGCTATGCTGAACTCGAGCCGGCCGCCGCGAGCCGGGCGGGAGGGTGAGATGAGGCGGATGCTCTTCGCTGTCGTGACGTTGGTGCTGGCCGCCGCGGCCTCGTCCCAGGCCGGGCCTCTCCCTACCGCGATCAGCCTGATCCGGTATCCCGTGCAGCCGAAGCAGCAGCACGCGATGCGCGTCGTGGCCAAGGCCCCGGAGCCCGTCCGGCTGGTGGCGCAGGCGAAGGCCTTCTCGCAGACCCACTACCTGCGCGCCGAGCGCTAGTAGCGGACGCGGTAGAGCAGCCAGTACACGGCCACGCCGGACACGGACACCCAGATCCAGAGCGGCAGCGTGTAGCGCGCGATGCGGCGGTGTGCCTCGCGGCGGCCGCGCAGGCCGCGGGAGAGCGTCGTCAGGGCGAGCGGCACGATCAGCGCGGCGAGCAGCGTGTGGCTGATCAGCAGCGTGAAGTAGACCGCGCGCATCGCTCCCTGTCCCCGGAAGCGGACCGAGCCCACCTCGAAGTGGTAGACGAGGTAGCACGCCAGGAACAGGCACGAGGTCCCGAAGGCGGCCATCATCACGCGGCGGTGGGCCTCGTGCCGGCCGCTGCGGACCAGCCACCAGCCCAGGGCGAGCAGGGCGGCGCTCGTCGCGTTGAGCAGCGCGTTGACGTGCGGCAGCGCGCTCACCGGCGGGTGGCCAACAGCAGGGACGACAGCGCGGGGAGATAGAGCACGGAGGCCAGGAACAGGCCGCGTGCGGCGGGGAGGTCGCGCGCCGAGAGCAGCCGCAGGGCGAAGAGCGTCAGCGCGACACCGAGGAGGAAGGCGCCCGCGAGGTAGACCGGCCCGACCATGCCCGCCGCGACCGGGGCGAGGCTCACCAGCAGCAGGGCCAGCGAGTGGAGCACGGTCTGGCGCGCGGTGAAGGTCCCCGCGCGGTCGACGACCGGCAGCATCGGGAAGCCTGCCCGGGCGTAGTCGTCGCGGTAGAGCCAGGCGATCGCCAGGAAGTGAGGGATCTGCCACAGGAACAGGATCGCGAAGAGGATGTAGGCGCCGGGGGCGAGGGCGCCGCTCGCCGCCGTCCAGCCGATCACTGGCGGCAGTGCGCCAGGGACGGCGCCGATCAGCGTGGCGAGCGGGGTGCGCCGCTTGAGCGGCGTGTAGACGAAGAGATAGCTCGTCCAGGTGGCCAGGGCGACGGCCGCCGGCAGCGCGCCGCATCGGTACAGCAGCAATCCGAGGCCGGCTCCGGTGACGACGAGCCCGAACAGGACCGCCTCCAGGACCAGCACCCGGCCCGAGGGCAGCGGACGGTGGCGCGTGCGGTCCATCAGCGCGTCCGTGTCCCGCTCGAGCACCTGGTTGAGGACGGCGGCGCCGGCGGCGACGAGGCCCGTCCCGACGAGGGCGAAGGCCAGCAGCGCCCCTTGCACCGGGCCGGGAGAGCCCATGACGAAGCCGACGAAGGCCGTGAAGACCACCATCGCGGTGATGCGCGGCTTGGCCAGCTCGAGACGGTCGGCGATCAACGCCCTGGGGTTCGCGGCAACCGCTTCTGTCATTCGGCGGCTACCAGTCTATGGGGCGGTGGCGGGCGGGGCAACCGCCGCCGGCGCGCCGGGCAGGGCGTATGCCATCACGGAGCGATCGCGCAGGCCGACCACGATGAGCGTGCCCAGGACGAGCGGCGGCGTTCGGATCTCGGCCGCCGTGCGCAGGGTGCCCAGGCGCGCCCCGGTGTCGGGGGCGAAGGCGACGAGCTCGTTCTCGAGGCAGGGCACCACCACGTAGCCGGCCACGAGCAGGGGGCCGGCCAGGGGGCGGGACGGCAGCCCGCCGCGCCAGGCGAGGTTCCCGCCGGGCCGCAGCGCGTAGAGCACCGCGTCGAAGGAGGCGAAGAGTACGCGGCCGGGCAGCAGCAGGCCGGCATCCGCGATGTCCGCCCCGACGGTCCAGCGCCAGCCGGCGTCGCCGTTGTCGAGGTTCACCTCGAGGACGCGCCTGTCGGCCGTGCCGAGGTACAGCCGGCGGCGCGCCTCGTCCACCAG
>JBGASI010000014.1:0-20143 GCA_044229815.1 Vicinamibacteria bacterium
GACGAAGGCCTTCATCGAGCGGCAGGTGTGTCACCAGGGGGCCCAGGCCTCGATGAAGAGCGGCAACGACCGCGCGCGCGCCTCGCCGAGGGCTTTGGCGTAGTCGTCGGCGATGAAGGGCAGCGCGCGGGCCTCGCGCTCGACGGCGGGCGCCGCGGCCCCCCCCGAGGCGGCGAGCGCCAGCGCCAGCGCGAAGGGTGCGGTGGGTCTCATGGTGGGTGCCTCCCCGCTCCGCGCTTCAGACGGCCAGCGCGGTCGCGATCGAGCGCAGGTTCAGGTCGAACTGACCCGGCGCGGTGGTGCCGATGGTGACGGCGTCGACGAGCCCGTTGCCGAGCACGTAGTTGAGCGACGCCTGGCGCTCCTCGGGCTGCGTCAGCCCGCCGGCGCCGAAGATCTTCATGCCGATGACGGTCTTGCCGTTGGCGCGCGCGCGGCGCAGGGTCGCGCCGACCGACTCGGCCGTGTCGTCGCACAGGTACTTCGCGCCGCCCTTGTGGTTGATGCGGGCGAGGATCACGTCCACCCAGGGCAGGTCGGCCGCGCGCTTGAGCGCCGCGTGGTCGTGGCAGGAGACGCCGACCGCGCGCACGGCGCCCTCGTCCTTCAGCTTCGACAGCTCGTCGCGCACGCGCGCGAACTCCTCCGGCCAGCGGCCGTTCTGCATGCAGTGGATCAGGCAGACGTCGAGCACCTCGCTGCCCAGCTCCTGCCGGAAGCGGTCGACCTCCTGCTTCGCGCCGCCCGACGGGGTGATCCAGTCCTCCTTGTAGGGCCAGATCTTGGTGAGCAGCGTGTAGCGCTCGCGCGGCACGCCCTTGACCGCCTCGCGGATGAACGAGTGGGTGCCGTAGAGATCGGCGGCGTCGAAGAAGCGCACGCCGGAGTCGAGGCCGTGGCGCAGGATGCGCGTGAACTCCGCCTGGCCCAGGCGCGTCAGGTCGGACGCGCGCTGGCCGCCGTTCATGCCCGTGCCGAACGCGAGGAAGGAGGTCCGGACACCCGTGCGGCCGAAGCTGACGAGGTCCGTGCCGGCCTTGAGCCGCGGCGCCGCGGCCTCGAGGCCCAGCGTCAGGCGGGGCGCGCCGACGAGGAGGCCCGCGCCGGCCAGGGAGGTCTTGAGGAAGTGCCTGCGGTCGTTCATTGCTCGCCTATCCCTTCTGCTGCGGCGTCTCGAGCACGTCGCGCACCCAGCTCCAGGCCGCCACCGCCGAGGGGAACCCGATCGTGCTCGCCGCGAGGGCCACGACCTGCTCGATCTCCGCCGGGCTCGCCCCGGCGTCGCGCGCCTTGCGCACGCCGGAGTGCACCGCGCCCTCGCGCAGGGCGCCGACCGCGATCGCGAGCTTGAGCAGGCGCTGCGTCTTCGTGTCGAGCGGCCCCTTGGCGCCCTCCTCGTTCACGAGGTCCCACGCCTCGCCGATACGCGGGAAGCGACGGACGAACGCCTGGTGCGCCGCGGGGGGCCGGCTCGGCTCGCTCATGGGCGATGCTGGCCCGGCGGCGGGGCCTGCGTCAATGGGCCCCGGCGTGGGTTAGGCTTGCCGCCATGAAGCGTCTGGCCCTCGTGCTGCTGCTCCCGCTCGTCGCCCCGGCCGTCGGGGCCGCCGTGCCTCCCGACGCCCCGAGCGCGGCCCGCGCCGAGGACGCGGACCTCGTCCGCGTCGCGACCTGGATGGCCGGCGAGTTCGACACCTTCGCCCAGGTGGCGAGCGACGAGGCCGCCGGCGCCGCCTACAAGCACGTGCGCGCGGTGCTGCGCGTCGTGCCCGTGACGTTCGCCGGCCTCTCCGAGGCGGGACGGGCCTTCTACCTGGAGCAGGCGCTGGCCGAGGCCGAGGACAAGCCCTACCGTCAGCGCATCGTCCTCGTGACGCGGCGCGCCGGACGCCTCGTCAACCGGCTCTACCGGCTGAAGCGCCCCGAGGCGCTCGTCGGCGCCTGGCGCGACCCGTCGCGCCTCGCCGCGTTGGCCGCGGACGAGCTCGAGCTCGACGAGGGCTGCGACCTCGTCTGGACCCGCGCGGACGACGGCCGCTTCGACGGTGTCGCCGGGGCGGCCGGGAGCTGCCGGACCGCCGTGCGCGGGGCGACGCACGTCGTCTCGCGGGTGGAACTGACCGCAGAGGCCATCACCAGCCTCGACCAGGGCCAGGACGACGCCGGCGCCCACAAGTGGGGCCCGCCGCCGGGCACGCCGGGCCACGTCTTCGTGCGACGACGCTAGCCCGCCGCGGAACCCTCTACTTCACGAAGCGGTAGCCGAGCCCTACGACCGTCTCGACGTGGTGACGGGCCGGACCGAGCTTGAGCCGCAGCCGGCGCATGTGGGCGTCGATGCTGCGCACGTCGATCTCGGCGTCCCAGCCCCAGACGCGCTCCAGCAGGCGCTCGCGGGTCAGCACGCGGCCGGCGCGCTCGACCATGTAGCGGAACAGCTCGAACTCCTTGTGCGTGAGCCGGACCTCCTGGCCGCGGTAGCGCACGCTGTAGGCGTCGAACTCGATCTCCCAGTTCTCGTCGCGGTAGCCCTGGGGCGCCTCGCCGCCGCCGCCGCTCGCGCGGCGCAGCGCCACCTTCACGCGCGCGGCCAGCTCCTTGAGGCTGAACGGCTTCACCACGTAGTCGTCGGCGCCCATCTCGAGCCCGAGCACGCGGTCCACCTCGTCGGCGCGCGCCGAGACGATGATGATCGGCACGTGGGCGGTCGTCTGCTGGCGCCGGATCATCCGGCACACCTCGAGCCCGTCCATGCCGGGCAGGTTGAGGTCGAGCAGCACGATGTCGACGCCGCGCCGCACCGCCTCGAGCCCCTCCTCGCCCGTGCGGGCCACGCGCACGTGCAGCCCCACCTTCTCGAGCGGGTAGCTGATCGCCTCGGCGATGTCGGCGTCGTCCTCGATCAGCAGCACGCGCCGGCGCGAGTCCGCCGCCGGGGCCAGGCCGGGCGGGTCGCCCTGGAGCGCCGCGCGCTCGGCCCTCACGAGCGGCCCTCCGCCTGGGCCTGGGCGTGGTGCCGCACGTCCTTGGCCTCGGTGATGAAGATGACGTCCTCGGCGATGTTGGTGGCGTGGTCGGCGATCCGTTCGAGGTTGCGGCTGATCAGGATCAGCGAGAGCGCGCGCTGGATCGTGCCCGGGTCCGCCATCATGTAGGTCAGCAGCTCCCGGAAGACCTGGTCCTTCAGCTCGTCGACCTCGTCGTCGCGCCGCAGCACGTCGCGCGCCAGCTCGGCGTCCTTCTTGACGAAAGCGTCGAGCGCGTCGCGGATCATCTTCTCGGCGATCAGCGCCATGCGCGGGATGTCGATCAGCGGCTTGAGCGGCGGCTGCGGGATCAGGATCAGGACGCTCTCGGCCACGTTGACCGCCTGGTCGCCGATCCGCTCGAGGTCCGCGTTGATCTTCATCGCCGAGGTGATCAGGCGCAGGTCTCCGGCCAGCGGCGTCTGCGTGGCCAGCAGGCGCAGGCAGCGCTCGTCGATGTCCATCTGGAGGTCGTTCACCTCCTTGTCGGTGGCGATGATGCGCTGGGCCTCCTCCTCACGGCGGTGGACCAGCGAGTGCACGGCCCGGTGCACGCGCTCCTCGACCATGCCCCCCATGGTGAGGAGCTGGTTGCGCAGCGCCTGCAGCTCGGTCTCGAAGTGATTTCGTTCCATTCCCTACTGGCCTCTCCCCCGCCCGCCCTGTCCGCCCGCCGCCGCGGCGACCGGCCACCCGCCGGCCGCCCCCCGCTCTAGCCGAAGCGCCCCGTGATGTAGTCCTCGGTCAGCTTGTCCCTCGGGGCGGTGAACATCTCCGCGGTCGGCCCGAACTCCACGAGCCGCCCCAGCCAGAAGAACGCCGTCTTGTCCGAGACGCGCGCCGCCTGCTGCAGGTTGTGGGTCACGATCACGATCGTGTACTTCTCCTTGAGCTGGTACATCAGCTCCTCGATCTTGAGCGTGGCGATCGGGTCGAGCGCGGAGCAGGGCTCGTCCATCAGGATGATCTCGGGCTCGACCGCGATCGCGCGGGCGATGCACAGCCGCTGCATCTGGCCGCCCGAGAGCCCGAGCCCGCTCTCGTCGAGGCGGTCCTTGACCTCGTCCCACAGCGCCGCCCCGCGCAGGCTGCGCTCGCAGGCCTCGTCGAGCGTCGCCTTGTCGTTGATGCCGGCGATGCGCAGGCCGTAGACGACGTTCTCGTAGATCGACTTCGGGAACGGGTTGGACTTCTGGAACACCATGCCGACCCGCCGCCGCACCTCGATCACATCCGTGGTGGTGGCGTTGATGTCGAGACCCTTCACCTTGATCTCGCCCCAGATGCGGACGTTGTCGATCAGGTCGTTCATCCGGTTGAGGCAGCGCAGCAGCGTCGACTTGCCGCAGCCGGAGGGCCCGATCAGGGCGGTCACCCGGCGATCGTCCATCTCCATCGTGACGTCGTGGAGCACGTGATTGTCGCCGTAGGCGAGGTTCACGTTGCGGCAGACGATGTCCGGCGCCGAGGTCGCGGCCGGCGCGGCCTGCGCCCCGGGTGGCCGAACCTCGGTCTTGATGCGCAGCCCCGTGTCGGGGGCGCTCGTCCTCATCTCGTCGTTGGCCATCGGCATGCCTCGGTGCTCAGAACGCGCCCGTCTTGTACTTCTCGCGCAGGTGGTTGCGCACCCGGATCGCCGCCAGGTTCATCAGCACGACGATGAGCAGCAGGAACACGGTCGTCGTGTAGACCATCGGCTTCGCGGCCTCGACGTTCGGGCTCTGGAAGCCGACGTCGTAGATGTGGAAGCCGAGGTGCATGAACTTGCGGTCGAGGTGGAAGAAGGGGAAGAAGCCGTCGAGCGGCAGCTCCGGCGCCAGCTTCACGACGCCCGTGAGCATCAGCGGCGCCACCTCGCCGGCCGCGCGGGCCATGGCCAGGATGAGGCCGGTCAGGATGCCGGGGGCCGCCGCGGGCAGCACCACGCGCACGATCGTCTGCAGCTTGGTGGCGCCCATCGCGAGCGAGGCCTCGCGCATCGAACGGGGCACCGCGGCGAGCGCCTCCTCGGAGGCGACGATCACCACCGGCACCGTCAACAGGGCGAGCGTCAGCGAGGCCCAGAGAATCCCGCCGGTGCCGTAGGTCGGCGTGGGCAGGGCCTCGGGGAAGAAGAGACGGTCGATGCCGCCTCCCAGGAAGTAGACGAAGAAGCCCAGGCCGAACACGCCGAACACGATCGAGGGCACGCCCGCGAGGTTGTTCACCGCGATCCGCACGATCCGCACCAGCGGGCCCTGCTTCGCGTACTCGCGCAGGTAGAGCGCCGCCAGCACGCCGAGCGGCACCACCGCGAGGCTCATCAGGAACACCATCATCACGGTGCCGAAGAGCGCCGGGAAGATCCCCCCCTCGGTGTTCGCCTCGCGCGGGTCGTCGAGCAGGAAGCCGCGCAGGCGGCTCGCGTAGACGGCGGCGCGCTGCAGCCAGGAGAGATCGTTCGCCGGGTAGGCCCGATAGATGTCGAGCGCGCGCAGCTCCTTCTCCTGCCCGTCCACGGTCCGGAAGCGGACGAGCGTCCCCGCCGCCGACGCCGTCCGGGCGGCGAGCGTCGCCTCGAGCTCGGCGTAGCGCGCCTTCTGCTCCGCCTCGCGCCGGTCCAGCGCGGCGGCCTGGGCGGAGAGGTCGCGCGCCGGGTCCTGCTTGCGCCGGTAGTCGAGCCGGCGCCGCTCGAGGCGGATGCGCTCGATCTGGAAGTTGACCGCGCCGATCCCGTCCTTCTCCAGCGCCTTGAGCGCCACGCGATCGCGTTCGGCCTTCGCCACCAGCCGCGGCAGCTGCTCGCGCACGGCCGCGGGCGTGCCCGCCAGCTCCTTGCCGCCCTCGACGAGGGCCGTCGGAACCGCCACCAGCGGCCCGTACTCGCTGCGCTCGACGAGGAAGAGACCGCTCGGGGTGTCGCGCTTGACGACCTCGGACTCGTCGACCCACTTGAAGTCGAAGCCGTAGAGGTCCCGGTTGCCGACCTTGAGCTGCACCCGGTGCCGCAGCAGGTGGTCGGGCTTTCCGGGGTTCGGGATCGCCTGCCGCTGCACGAGCTCGCCCGCCAGCAGCGAGCCGTCCTCGAGCGTGAGCTGCTCGAGGCGCGCGGGCCAGAAGATACCCAGGCCGTTCGTGAGGATCACCACGAGCAGCCCGAGGATCATCAGCAGGCAGATGCCGAGCGTGCTGCCCGTCAGCCAGATCATGTGGTCGCCGCGGGAGAAGGCCTTGCGCAGGGACATGCTCAGATCGCCTTGTACTTGTCGCGCAGGCGCTGGCGCACCAGCTCGGCGACGGTGTTGACGAGGAAAGTCATCAGGAACAGGACGCAGGCCGAGAGGAAGAGCACCCGGTACAGGGTCCCGCCGTGCGGGGCCTCCGGCACCTCGACCGCGATGTTGGCGGAGAGCGTGCGCATCCCGTTGAAGGGCGACCAGTCGAGCACCGGCGTGTTGCCGGTGGCCATCAGCACGATCATCGTCTCGCCGACGGCGCGGCCGAAGCCGACCATCACGGCCGAGAAGATGCCCGGGCTCGCGGTCGGCAGCACGACGCGCACCGCCGTCTGCCAGCGGCTCGCGCCGAGCGCCAGCGAGGCGGCGGTGAGGTGCTGCGGCACGCTCGAGAAGGCGTCCTCGGAGATGGTGAAGATGATGGGGATCACGGCGAAGCCCATCGCCAGGCCGACCACGACGCTGTTGCGCTGGTCGTAGACGAGGCCGAGGGCGCTCGACAGCCAGTGGTTGACGTCGTTGCCGAAGAGGCCCGCGGCGACGACGGGCCCGGCGGCGAACGAGACGAGGCCGCCCAGCGCCAGCAGCGGCAGGATCAGCAGCAGCTCCATCCCCGGCCGGATCCGGCGCCGCAAGCCGTAGGGCAGGCGATCCCAGAAGAGGACGCCCGCCGTCCCGAAGAGCGGCAGGAAGAGCGTCATCAGCAGCACCGGCACGAGCTGCGCCTCGACCCGCGAGGCGAGCCAGAGGCCGGCGATGAAGCCGATCACGACGCTCGGCAGCGCCGCCATGATCTCGACAGTCGGCTTGACCTTGGCCTTGACCGTCGGGTGGACGAACTGCGAGGTGTAGAGCGCGCCCATCACCGCGAGCGGGATCGCGAACACCAGGGCGTAGAAGGTGGCCTTGATCGTGCCGAAGACGAGGGGAACGAGGCTGAGCTTGGGCTCGAAGTCGTCGGTGGCGCCGGTCGACTGCCAGACGTACTCGGGCTTCGAGTAGCCCTCGTACCAGACCTTGCCCAGCATCGCGCGCCAGGAGAACTCGGGGTGCGGGTTGTGCAGAGAGTAGCGTTCGACCTGGCCGTCGCCGCGCTGCACGAGGATGCCGTCGGCGCGGGGGGTGATGAGCGCCCCCTTGGCGGGCAGTCCCCCGGCCGGCAGGGTGAGCAGGGTGCGCTCGGAGGTCAGGTGGCGCAGGACGACCGAGCCGTCGGCGCCGGCGGTGAGGAAGCTGCGCTCGCGGGTCGAGGAGCCGATCGCCAGGATCGCGGTGTGCTGGGGCTCGAACTGGTGCGCCTTCACCATCTGCAGGTCGGCCTCGGCGCTCGGCCGCGCGCGGAACCAGGCCGAGACGTTGCCCTGCTGGTCGCCGACGATCACGCTGTTGCCGCCGAGGCCCCACTCGACCGCCGTCAGCGGGACGCTGCTGACCCGGGTGACGTCGGTGAGGCGGGCGGCCTCGCCCTCGGTGTCCCAGTGGTACAGCTGCCCGCTGGCCGTGGCGGCCACGAGCGCGCCCGAGCGGCCGAGACGCAGCTGCGTGACCACGTCGCCCGGCTGCGTGCGCAGCGTCTCGAGCACGGGCGCGGGGGGCGGCTCGCCCTCGACCGGCGCGGCGAGACGGGCGAGCACGATCTCCTGGTCGCCGAGCAGCGCCGCGACGGTCCGCTGTCCTTCCGTGGACTCCGTGGCGCTCACAAGGCGCACGGGCCGCTGCTGCGGGTCGAGCGCGAGCTGGCCTTTGTCGCGCAGCTCCTGCTCCAGGTCCCTCAGCACCTGGCCATCGAAGACGGGCCGGAAGCGCACCTGGGCCAGCGCGACACGGCCGTCGCCTGTGCCGAGCGCGATGTTGTCGCCCAACAGGCTTCGCGCGGCCGCGGTAACTGTGGTGCCTTCGAGGCCCGGGACCGCCAGCTCGCGCGCCCGCTGGCCGTCCTGCAACCTGAAGAAGACCGCCTTGGCGTCCGTCCCCACCTCGTACAGGTAGCGCTGGTACTCGTCGACGCCCACCAGCAGCGGCTCGACCCGTGGCGCGTTGGCGCCGAGCGCGACGAGAGAGACGTCGCCCAGGCGCTCGGCCCGAGCGCCGCGGAAGAGCGGCAGCGCCTCGGCGAAGATGAAGACGAAGATGAACAGCACGCTGAGGATGATGAACACGCCGCCGAAGGTGATGACCCCGGTGGCCGCACGGTCGAGACGCTTGACCCGCGCGATGCGCCTGGAGGCGGCCGCCATGCGCTCGCGGACGCCGATCGTCACCGTGGCCATGCCTGCAAGCTCCAGGAAGAGACGAACCACGCCCGGGACGAGGGCCCTCCGCCCCCGCCCCGGACGCGAGTGGTGCTACTCGAGCTTCTTCAGCTCCTCGGCCACGATGGCGGCGGGGAGCGGGTCGTAGCCGTCCTTGACCACGACCTCCTGGCCGTCCTTGCTCAGGATCAGCTTCATGTACTCCTTGACCAGCGGGTCGAGCGGCTTGCCGGGCGCCTTGTTGATGTAGATGTAGAGGAAGCGCGTGAGCGGGTACTTGCCGCTCTTGACGTTGTCGTAGCTGCCGTCGAAGAACTGGGTGGTCTCGGCGAGCTGCAGGGCCTTGACGCCGGAGGTCTTGTAGCCGATGCCCGAGTAGCCGACGCCGAAGCGATCCTCGGTCACGCCCTGGACCACGGAGGCCGAGCCGGGCTGCTCCTTCACCGAGTCCTTGTAGTCGCCGTTCTTCAAGGTGTGCTCCTTGAAGAAGCCGTAGGTGCCGGAGGCCGAGTTGCGGCCGTAGAGCGAGATCGGACGGCCGGCCCAGTCGCCGGTCAGGCCGAGGTCACCCCAGGTGCTGACCGACTTGCCGCCGCGGCGCCGCGTCTTCGAGAAGATCGCGTCCGCCTGCGCCAGCGTGATCTTGTCGAGCGGGTTGTCCTTGTTCACGTAGATCGCGAGCGCGTCGTACGACGTGCGGATCTGCGTGGGCTTGTAGCCGTACTTGGCCTCGAACTGGTCGATCTCGGTCGAGCGCATGGCGCGCGACATCGGGCCGAACTGCGAGGTGCCGCCGATCAGGGCGGGCGGCGCCGTGGAGCTGCCCTTGCCCTCGATCTGGATCTTCACGTTGGGATAGAGCTTACGGAAGGTCTCGGCCCACAGCGCCATCATGTTGTTCATGGTGTCGGAGCCGACGCTGTTGATGTTGCCGGAGACGCCGGAGGTCTTCTGGTAAGCCGGGATGCCCGCTTCGACGGTGGGCTGCTGGGCGAGGACCGGGGCCGCGATCAGCGCGAGCGACGCGGCGACGAGCAGACGCTTCATGGTTACGCTCTCTCCTTGAGAGCCTGTGGCTCTTCGATTCACTTCCCTTGGATCGTAGGGACCGGCGGCTAACGGGCGGTTTCGCGCGCGTTAATTCCGCGTTAACTCGGGCGGGCGGGATGCCCCGGGGGTGCGTTGCCGCCCCCCGGGACCCCCACTAGAAGATGAACTGGGTCTGGAGGCGGAACTCCTTGGTCTTCGTGCCCTTACCGGAGTTGCCGGCCTCGTCTTCGATCTGGCGGTAGTCGGCCTGGACCTTGAGCGGGTGCTTCGAGTAGTACCAGCTGATCACCCCGCCGATCTCGGTGCGCTTGTCGTTGGTCTTGAGGTCGGTCGGGTCGATCTGCGAGTAGCGGGCCGCGATCTCCACGTAGCCGGGGCCGGGGCCGAGCTTCGGGGCCTTGAAGGCGTAGGAGGCCTGGGTCAGGAAGCCCTTGTCCTTGAACTTGGCCCCGGCGACGCTGCCGGTGTAGGGCGTCGACTTACGGTCGTGGTACTCCCCGATGGCCGAGAAGCCGGCGTACTTGAAGATCGCGTCGGCGCCCCACTGGGTGTCGGCGTTGACGGCGGTCGTGGCCGAGAAGCGGCGGTCGTTCTTCAGCACGTTGCCGGCGACGGCGAAGAGCGCGCCGGTCGCGGAATCGCCGAGGTCACCCTCGGTCAGGAACGCGCCGGAGGTCCACTGGTTCATCCGGGTCGCGCCGATGAGCTGGTACTGCAGGCGCGCCGTGTAGAGGTACTTGTCGTTGTCGTTCGCGCCCTGCGAACGGCCGTTGCCGTTCGAGATCATCGTGCGCCACTCGAGCTTGTTGGTGCCGAGCGTGCCCCACAGAGCGAGGCCGGTCTCGCGGCCCGGGTTGTAGCGGGCGTCCGTCTGGGCCCGGTCGACGAACTGCTGCGAGCCCGACGACGTCAGCTGCTGGCGGCCGTAGGGGGCCTTGAACTGGCCGAAGCGGATGCGGAACGAGCGTGACTTGGTCAGCGACCAGTCGATGTTGGCGTCCTCGAGGAAGCGGTTCGGCTGGGCGGTCGAGGCGTCGGGCCAGTTGAGCTGGACCTCGTACTCGAGCTCGGGCCGGAAGAACCAGCCCTCGATCTTGAACTTGGCGCGCCGGATGCGGAAGCTGCCCTTCGAGTCGCCCGCGTTCTCCGTACCGGCGACCTTGACGGCGGAGTCGGGAAGCTCCTGCGTGAACAGCGCCTGGATGCGGTTCGACATCTCCAGGTAGAAGTTGCTGCCGATCGTCATGCGCGTCTTGCCGTCGCGCCAGACGATGTTGAAGGGCGGCGTCTTGGCGCGGTCGACCTTCTCGGAGATCCCGTGCTTGAAGAAGAACAGCTCGAGGGCCGTCTCGCTGTCCCCGGTGACGGTCTCGCCGTTCGGGCCGACGCCGATCTTCGTGATCCCGACGCCGGACTCGCCCGTCTTCTCGAAGCGGTCGGCCTCGGCGGGGTTGTTGAAGACGTAGATGCGACCGTCCTTGACGATCTCCTTGTAATACAGGCTCTGGATCGTGTTCGCGGTGTACGCGACCTGGGCCTGGGCGCTCGTCGCGCCGGCGAGGGCCAGGAGCGCGGCGGCGACGAGCAGTGCGCCCCGCCGGGGGGACATGGTTCGCATTTCGGAAATTCCTCCTCGAAGATTACGGACGCGCTCTGGTGACGAACGCGGCGCGTCGCGAACTCGAAGCTAAGGGTGATCGGTGACTGCCGTATGACGCGCGCGTGAACGCCGGGTTAACGACGCCGGCCGGCGCCTGGAGGCGACGGGCAAGTGCCCGCGGTTCCACGGAAATCCCGGCACGTGCCCGCCTTCCGACTTTCCGAGGCAGTGGGCAGAGGCTGTGTGCCGCCGGGGGCTGTCGCGCCATTTCCCGACCCTCGACACGGGGCCGTCACCCGAGGCGGCGAGGATCCCGGGCATGAACCGACGACCCCTGTCGCGCCTCGCGTCGCTGCGCTCCGCGCGGCGGCGCCTGAACGAGTTGGCGCCACCGCCACCCCTGGCCGATCGCGAGCCGCTGCCGCCGCTCGAGCCGCCCGACGACGACCGCGAGTTCATCGTCTGGCCTCCTCCGGGCGGCGCGTGGCCCGTGTTCGAGCCCAAGCCCGCCGCCTGAGGCCGACCGGCGTATAGTGGCGACGTGAGCGCTCCGCCACCGGCGGACCTGGAAGCGCGCCTCGAGCGCGGCCTGAAGACGGCCGGCCTGGTCGGCGGCCCCCTGCTCGCGCTCGCCGTCTACGCCTGGAACCCGGGCTCGCACCCGCCGGAGGCGCGCCGGCTGCTCGCGATCCTGACCCTCGCGATCGCCTGGTGGATCAGCGAGGCGATCCCGCTCCCCGCGACCGCCTTGTTCGCCTCGGCGCTCGCGATCGCCACCGGCGTCGCGCCGGCGCGGCAGGTGCTGGCGCCCTACGCCGACCCCGTGATCTTCCTCTTCCTCGGCTCGTTCCTGCTGGCCGAGGCGGTCAGCCGTTACGGCCTCGACGTGCGGCTCGCCTCGGCGCTGCTGCGCCTGCGGGTGTTCGGCGGGGGCGGGGCCGGGCGGATGGCGGCCTTCGGCACCGCCTCGGCGGCGCTGTCCACGGTGCTCTCGAACACGGCGACGGCGGCGCTGATGACGCCGATCGCGCTCGGCGCGCTCGGTGAGAAGCCGGAGGGCCGGCCGCGGCGGGTGGACTCGGCCGTGCTGCTGATGATCGCCTACGGGGCGTCGATCGGCGGCATGGCGACGCTGATCGGCACGCCGCCGAACCTGCTGGTGGCCGGGTTCCTCGAGCGCCTGGCCGGCGTGCGCATCGGCTTCACGGCCTGGCTCGCGTTCGGGGTGCCGATCTCGCTCGCGCTGCTGCTGCTCTCGCTCGTCATCACCCGCCTGACCTTCGGGCGCGGGCTCGCCGCCGAGGCGGTTCCCGAGCTGGCGCCCGCCGCGACGCTCGATGGCGACGGCGCCGCGGAGACCCGCGCCGGCGCCCGCTGGACGATCCTGGCCTTCGGCCTGGCCTTCACGCTGTGGCTGCTGCCCTCGCTCGTCCAGGGCGCGCTCGGTCGCGAGCACCCGCTCGCGGTGACGCTGGGGAAGCACCTGCCCGAGGCCGGCGTGGCGCTGCTGTGCGCGATGCTGCTGTTCGTCGCGCCCGTGAGCTGGCGCAAGCGGCGCTTCGTGCTGTCCTGGGGCGACGGCGAACGGGTGAACTGGGGCGTCCTGATGCTCTTCGGCGGCGGGCTCTCGCTCGGGACCCTCGGCGAGACCACCGGGATCGCGAAGTGGGCCGGCGAGAGCGTCGTCGCGGCCGGGCTCGCCTCGAGCCCCGGGGGCTTCCTCTTCATCTGCGTGCTCGGGGCGATCACCGTCAGCGAGTTCGCCTCGAACACCGCCGCGGCCACGCTGATCGTGCCGATCGTGATCGCGGCGGCGAAGCAGGCCGGCTTCGACCCGGTGGCCCCGGCGCTCGGGGCCGGGCTCGCCGCGACCTGCGGCTTCATCTTCCCGGTCTCCACCCCGCCTAACGCGATCGTCTTCGGCACCGGGCGCGTCCCGATCACGCGCATGATGCGCGCCGGCGCGCTGCTCGACGTGGCGTGCCTCGTCGTCGTCTGGTCGGGCGTGATGCTGCTGCGGCCCTGGCTGCCGCACGCGGGGCAGTAGGTCTAGCGCCGCACACCCGGGACTCCGGCACGGCGCGAAACCTCATCTCCGAACACGCACCGCACCGTGCGTGAGGATGCCCACGCAGGCGGCCGCGGCTGAGGCGCTCTTGCCAGCACCCTCCACTACTGCCCTCCCAGGATCACGGGCAGGCCGTCCTTCCCCGCCCCGACGATCACGATCTTGGTGTTCTGCGACTCGGCCAGCTTCTGCGTGGCCTCGATGCCCTTCCACTTGAGCAGCCGCTCGTCGATGCCCGCGCTGACGGTGCGCTGGAAGTCGGCGATACCCTGGGCCTCGATACGCCGCCGTTCCGCCTCCTGCTTCTCCTTCGTCAGCACGAACTGCATCCGCTGGCTCTCCTGCTCGGCCCCGAGCTTCTCCTCGATGGCGGCGGCGAGACGCTGGGGCAGGCTCAGCCTCCGCAGGGGAGTCGACTCGATGGCGAGCCCCCGCGGCTCGACGAGCTTGCGCAGCTCGGCAGCCATCCCCAGCGCCAACCGCTCGCGCTCGGACGTGTAGAGGGCGCGCGCCTCGAACTGCGCGGTCACGCCGCGGGTCACCGAGCGGAACTGCGGCTGCAGGAGGACGGCCACGTAGTCGGGCCCCACCGTCTTGTAGATCTCGGCCGCCTTCTCCGGGTCGAGGTGGAAGAGGACGCTCGCCTCGAGCTGCATGGTCAGCCCTTCGCTCGAGGGCACGTCCATGACCTCCTTGATCTCCTGGGTCTTCACCGACATCTTGACCACCCGGGCGAGCGGGTTGATGAAGTTGAGGCCCGACTTGAGCGTGTGCGACGAGACGCTGCCGAAGAGGTCCACGACCCCCACGTGGCCGGCGGGCACGATGGCGAGGCACTGCGCGAGCGCGAGGAGCGCGACACCCGCCGCAGCCGCGCCCAGCCCGACCGCAGCGGGCGGGTTCGAAGGGCGCAAGAGGCGCGAGCCCAGGACGAACAGGACCGCCGCCAGGACCGACAGCACGAACAGCATCGAGGCCCCCTTTCGAACCGCCGTCCGGGTCTTCGTCCCAGGCGCGCGGCCGTCACACGGAACCACGACGCGTCGAGCCGCGAGGTTCCGTAAACTCGCGGTGAACAACCGTCGAAGTGTCAGAGAATCAGTTACTTGAGGTGGCACAGCCCAAGTCTACGGGCCGATGGAAGACGAAGCCACGCGGCCGTGGTCCTGTGTGGTCGAGGGTGGGCACCGAGTCCGGGGATGCGTGCCAGGCGAGGCCCGACGCGCGTCAGCGCACGCGCGCGATGACCATCGTCTGGTCGTCCGCCTGCTCTCCGGCGCTGAAGCGGCGAACCTCCTCGAACACCGCGTCGAGAAGCGACTTCACCTCGCGGTCGCGGCGGGCCTCGATCGCCCGGGCGAGCCGTGTCTCGCCGAATTCCTCCCCGGAGGCGTCGGTCGCTTCCGTCAGGCCGTCGCTGTAGATCGCGAGAAGGTCCCCGGGGCCGAGAACGACCTCCTCCGTCCCGGCCGTCCAGCCCTCCACGAGGCCGACGACCATCGCGGTGGGCGCGAGCCGCGCGAGCGAGCCGTCGTGGCGCAGCAGGAGCGGAGGGTTGTGGCCGCAGTTGACGTAGCGGAGGCGGCGCTCGGCATCGTCGAACCGGCCGAGGAAGAGCGTCGCGTAGCGGTTGGCCTCGGTCGACTCGTAGAGAAGGCGGTTGACGGTCTGAAGCTGGGACGCGAGGTCGCCCGCGCGGGGCGGCTGGCTGCGCAGGCTGGCGTGGAGGCTCGCCACCAAGAGGGCGGCGGCGAAGCCCTTGCCCGAGACGTCGGCCAGCACGAGGCCCACGGATCCGTCTCCGGCGTCGAGGAAGTCGTAGTAGTCGCCGCCGACCGACCGCGCCTGGAGGCAGCGGCCCGCGTATTCGAGCGAGCGCAGCCTGGGGCCGCTTGCGGGGAGCAGCCTCGCCTGCACCTGGCGCGCGAGCTCGATCTCGTGGGCCGCGCGCTGCTCGGCCTGGAGCCGCTCGGCCATCCGGGCGGCCAGGGCCATGTTCTCGAGCGTGACGCCGGCCTGGCTCGCCACGGAGCCGAGCAGGCGCTCGTCGTCGGTGGAGTAGGGCTCTTCCGAGAGCCGCGGGCCGAGCACGACGAGACCCAGCAGCCGCCCCTCGCGTCCTCCGATCGGGACGAGGCAGTCGGGTCCGAGCGCCGCCAGGAACGGAGGGGCGCCCGGCTCGACTTGCCGCGGGCGACCTCGCCTCATGAGGTCGACGAGCCCGGCCGCATCGCCCGGAACGTCGCGCAGACCTGCCGGCACCCCCGGATCGTCGGTGTGCAGCCCCCCGTCCTTCGACTCGAGGTAGACGAGGGTCGAGGCCGGGTGGAGGGCCCGGTCGATCTGCTCGCGGAGAAGGGCCGCCAGTTCCTCGCGGCTCGCGACCGCCTGTATCCGCTCGGCGAGGTCCTGCAGGACCAGGCGGACGTCGTACTCGTCGCGGAAGAAGGCGCGGTCGATGACGCGGGTGGTCCGCCGAATGGCCGGCGCGGACACCCCGGCCAGGACGAAGCCGAAGGTGACGCCCGCGATCGTGGCCAGGGACGGCTCCACCCGGAACAGTCGAATGAGCGACGAGGCGAAGAGGGCGGAGGCGAGGGCCGCCACCAGCACGACGAGCACCCCGAACCCGCGCTTGACGAAGACGTACCGGGCGCTGCGCTTGAGGAGGACCGGCAGTTCCAGGACTCGGTGCTTCACCACCGCGTAGGCGAAGGACAGTGGGAAGAGGTAGACCGTCAGATAGATGATCGTGGCGACCCACCCGGGCGGCTGCCAGACCCCGGAGTCCGACAGCAGGCCCGTTACCAAGACCGGGGCAAGTCCGGCGACGCCGCCAAAGACGAGCACTCGGATCCTGCGGCGGGCTTCGCGGCTGGGGTTGGCGACGAGCGTTGCCACGAGGCAGACGAGGGCCAGGATGAACCCGCCGTAGTTGTAGACGTGCCACAGGGCCGCGGTCGCCGTGTCGCCGAGCACGCTCGCGAGCGGGGCGGGCAGCCAGGCATGGCCCACACGGCCGATCCCGATCCCGCCCAGCGCGAAGAGGAAGCCGAGCGCGAGCAGGACCCACTTCAGCCATGGCAGGCGGCGGTCGACCGGGGAGCGGGTGGGGAAGGTGGCGAAGAACAGGTAGGCGAAGAAGGCGAGCAGACCATTGCAGGCGCCCCTCCAGGCCAACGCGAAAGCGAAGACGGGCGCGCGGGTCTCCTCGAAAGCGGCCGGGCTGCGCGCGACGCCGGCGATGCACAGGAGGAAGACGGCGACCCGCCACGCGTGCGGGTCGTCGAGCCGCAGGAAGAGAACGGGCAGAGCGACGGCGAGGAACAGGACGGGAAAGAGATGCAGCGTGCGGTCCATCACCCTCATCGCGGGAATGAGCCGGTCGGTCCAGGGCCGCGCGGCGAACCTTCCTCTCACCCGGATCCGGTCCACCTGCCCGGGGCGCGAGACGGTGAGTTCGACCGCATCTCCGGGCCGGGCGGCCCGATACACGCCGAGGAAGGGAGCGGCCGACTCCGCCAGCGACCGGCCGTCGACCGCCTCGATCACGTCGCCCTCCCGGAGCCCGGCGTCCTCGGCGGAGCCGCCCGGGTCGACGCGGCCGACCCGCACGCCCCGAAGCTCGGGGACGTAGCGGAGCTGAAACCCCAGGCGGACAGGAGGCTGAAGCAGCCGCTCGCTCGGGAGGCCGAGGTCCTCGCTCATCGTCGCGGCCGGGGGGTCGCGGAGGTACAGCCAAAGGGCCGTGTAGGCGAGGCTCGTCGCCGACACGAGGAGGGCTGCTCCCCAGAGAAGGCCCCTTCGCAGGCGCGCAGATGGTGACGGGTCGCTCACGGTCGCCGGCTCGGCGGGATTATGGCTCGTCCAGAGCGGTGCCGGAGCTGTACCGGCTCACCGTCCTGCTGGAGGATGATCTGGCCATGAACCGGCGAACACGACTTCTCCTGGGGCTGCTGCTCGGCTCCGCCTGCGCGGCCACCGCCCAGGTGGACTCCCTCCCGCTGATGGGCCGGATCAAGCCGCGCGCAGCCAGGGACATCTCCTCTTCCCGCTGGTCGGTGGGCGGCGAAACGCTCGACCGCGGCTTCGGCGTCTATGCGAACTACAAGGCGTATCTCGGTACGCTGGGCGCGAAGTCCATTCGCCTCCAGGCCGGTTGGGCCCGGTGCGAGCCGCGGCCTGGCGCCTACGACTGGGGCTGGCTCGACGCCATAGTGGACGACGCGCTGGCGCAAGGCGTGCAGCCGTGGCTGCAGCTGAGCTACGGCAACCCCGTCTACCCGGGCGGCGGGGACACTGGTCTCGGTGGTGGGTTCCCGGACTCGCCCGACGCGCTCGCGGCCTGGGACCGCTGGGTGCGGGCGATCGTCCAGCACTACGGTGACCGCGTCCACCAGTGGGAGGTCTGGAACGAGCCGGACCTGAACGAGAAGGGCACGGCCACCGTCGAGGCTTACCTCGAGCTCTACCTCCGCACGGCCGCGATCATCCGCGAGGTCCAGCCCAAGGGGAAGAGCCGGATCTACGCCCTCGCGCTCTGCTACGACCTCGAGTACGCGGAGCGGTTCCTGGCCGGCATGACGCAGCGCCGGAAGCTCGATCTCATCGACGCGGTGACGATCCACACGTACCCGGAGAACCCCGACGACACCCGGAACATCGACGAGCTGCGCGCGCTGATCGCCCGAACGGGAAGGCCGATACCTGTCCGCCAGGGCGAGACGGGCGCGCCCTCGAAGTACCAGAAGAGCTTCGCCCTCAAGGGCATGCCCTGGACGGAGACGATGCAGGCCAAGTGGGACCTGCGCCGCATGCTCGCGCATCACGCCAAGGACGTGCCCCTCAGCCTGTTCACGATGATCGATCTGCACTACCGGCGCGACGGGGCCGTCGACATGAACTACAAGGGGTTGCTCGCGTCCCGCGAGGACCAGACCGTGGACCACGTGAAGCCGGCCTACGAGGCCGCGCAGCGCGTCTTCGCCATCTTCGACGACACGCTGGAACGTGTGGCGGAGTTCTCCTGCGTCTCGAGCGCGACCCGCTCGCTCGCGGCCTCTGCCTACACCAACAAGAAGACCGGCGCGCAGGTGGTGGCGCTGTGGTTCAGGGACGACAAGCCCTCCGACTCGAACGCCCGAACGCCGGTGGACCTCACCTTCTCCGGGGCGCGCTTCGACGAGCCCGTTCATGTGGACCTGCTCACCGGCGAGGTGCGTGCGCTGCCGCGGCCGAAAGCTGGTTCCGGCTTCAGCCAGATCCCGCTCTACGATTCGCCGATCCTGATCGCCGAGAAGTCAGCGCTGCCGATCGACAGGACGGCAGCACGATAGCCGATCCTCGCGCTCGATCGCCTGCGGATCAGTGCTTCACGGCAAGGCCCAGGTCCTCGGGGCGGTACAGGAAGAAGTTCCTGCCGGCGCTGTTCATGGCGACCAGCAGGCCATGAGGGAAGGCCGGGCCGAGAGGCTCCGATGTCGCGTCGAGGCCGTCCGTGGCGTCTGCGCCGCCCTCGAGCACCGTGACCAGGGCCGAGTGGTCGTGCGGGGCGCCGGAGCGTCCGTCGCGGCGGAAAGCGAGGCCCGCGCCTCCTCGGCGTAGTGACCCGGTGCGGCGGGGCTCGCGCCCGCGCGTGACTTTCTCGTGACGACAGCGACGCCCTGGGGGTTGCGGCGGACGAGCCGGCCACGGCTATGCTTGAGACAGCGGCTGCCGGTCGACGGGCGTTTCGTCGGGGCGACGCCAAGGAGTGAGCATGGGCCTCTACCCGGCCGGAACGGCTCTGACCGCCCGCGCCGTGCTGCTCGGCGAGCGGATCGACCTGCGCAGCTTCGACACCGCCCAGCGCCTCGCCACGAACCCGCTCGTCGTGCGCGCGGGCGACGGACAGTACGTCGCGCTGCTGCGCTACGGCGCGGCGGTCTTCTTCGACATCAACCCGCTGCAGGAGGTGGCGTTCCTCGACCAGCTCGCCCCCTTCGTGCGCGAGCCCTACGCCAAGCGCGAGATCGAGGACGTGCGGCTGCGCGTCGAGCCCGCGGCGGACGAGGAGGTGAGCTCCGGCGGGATCGCGCTGCGCGAGGTGACGGTCGAGAGCCTGCAGGTGATCGCGGACGTGCTGGCGAAGAGCGTCGTGCTCGGCTACTACGAGGCCTCGCTCGCCGGTGTCTTCGACGCGATCGAGCCGTTCGCGGCGAAGCTGCGCCAGGGCGGGCGCACGATTCCGAAGGGCAGGGACCTGCTGCGCTACGTGGGCGACACGCTGCTGATCCAGCACAAGATGGTGGGCCGGGTCGAGGTCGGAGAGAAGCCGGACGTGATCTGGGAGCGGCCCGAGCTGAGCCGTCTCTTCGCGCGGCTCGAGGACGAGTTCGAGCTGGCCGAGCGCCGGCTCGCCCTCGAGCGCAAGCTCGACCTCATCTCGCGCACCGTCGGCACGCTGCTCGACCTGCTGCAGAACCGGCGCTCGCTGCGGGTCGAATGGTACATCGTGGTGCTGATCGTCTTCGAGATCTTCCTCACGCTGTACCAGATGTACCTCGGCCACCGCTGAGCTCCGGCCGGCGCCGCACCGCCGTCGGGCGGCCGTCACGCCCCCGCCCACCCGACGCGTGATGCTCAGCAGCGCGGACGTATCCGGCTCGAGTTTCGGGCCAGCGAGGCTCTACCTCGACAACGACTTCCCTCACCGTGGCTACGTGCTCGGAGCGACCTCGTGCCTGCGGGAGACCTGGAAGCCGGAGGACCGAGAGGGCTTCATCCGCCGCTGCCTCGAGGTCGCCGACGGGCGCAAGCTCGTCTTCAAGCTCCACCCGAACGAACGGCACGAGCGGGCGCGGCACGAGATCGAGCGGCTGGCTCCGCGCGCCCTCGTGTTCGCCTCGGGTAATACCAAGCACATGGTCGCGAACTGCAACGTCCTGGTGACG
>JBGASI010000427.1:0-5962 GCA_044229815.1 Vicinamibacteria bacterium
CTGGGCGAGCCGCTCGGCGCATCGCTGCTGGCGCTCCTGCTCTTCGGCGAGATGCCCGGGCCGTGGACGCTCGCCGGCGGCGCCGTCGTGCTGGCCGCCCTCGGCCTGGTCGCCGCCCGCCGCGGCTAGTTCCTACCAGTCGACACGGTAGAGCGCGCCCCAGGGCCCGCTCGCCAGCGGCGGCGCCGCGGCCCAGGGCCGCGTGGAGGCCGGGAAGGCCGCCTGCTCGCGCGGTCCCCAGAACACGTAGCGTGCATGCAGCTCACGGGCCTGGGCACGGTAGTCGCCTTCGCCCAGGAGCAGCCGGCCGAGCCCCCGCTCCACAGCGACGCCGTCGAGGCCGTGGCTCCAGATGTGACCCCCGTAGCCCGCCACCAGCGGCTGCCCGCACAGCGCGACCGGGTGGTTGTGCGTCTGCGCGGTCGCGACCCGCTCGTCTCTGCCGAGCGGGGCGAGCGCGCGACAGACGGCCTCGTACTCGGCCAGGTCGAGCACCTCGAGCCGCGGTCCCCGGCCCAGCGACCCGCCCAGCACGCTGATCGCTCCCGAGAAGAAGAGCACGAACACGGCCAGCGCCCGGCGCCAGGGACCCAGGCGCGCCAGCACCAGCGTCGCGATCGGCGGCAGGCTGGTCACGTAGCACCACAGCATGACCTTCGTGTTGTCCCACTCCCACGGCGCGACCTTGACGAAGAAGAGCAGCGCGAAGACGCCGAGCGCGGGACCGAGCACGAGCAGGTCCTCGCGCCTCCGGCTGCGCACGGCGAGCCCGAGGGCCACGACGGCGAGTGGGAGGTACAGGCCGAAGTTGAGCGCCAGGAAGATCAAGGCGCCCTCGCCGCCGATCATCCAGCCCGGCCGCCAGGCCACGAGAGACGCCGCGCGCAGGCCGTCCGTCACCTCGAGCACGCACCAGGTGGCCGGCACGAAGGCCACGGCCAGCGTCGGCAGCGCCGCGCGCCAGCGTCCGCCGCCGATCGCCCAGACGAGGCCGAGGAGCGAGACGAAGGCGAACGTGTGCAGGTGCACGAGCGGCAGGGCGCCCCACAGGATCCCCTCCACCCAGGGCGCGAGCGCCGGCTCGCCGCGCAGCAGGCGCCGCCGCCAGCTCCACAGGAGCAGCAGCCCGACGGGCAGCGCGAGCAGGTAGCCCCGCTGCGGGACGAAGAGAGCGAGATAGAGGCTCTTCCAGGCCACGGATCCCTGGTAGTCGTAGACCTCGCCCGTCCACAGGGCCTGCAGGCCGGCCAGCCCGCCGCTGAAAAGGAAACCCGCGACGGCGAAGGCGCCGCCCCAGCGCTGGAGCGCGACGGCCGTCCAGGCCGCGCCCACGAGCCCCATCACCGACAACAGCAAGGGGAGCGACGCCCCGAGCTGCACGAGCACCGACGTGAGCAGGTCGACGCCCAGCGGGTAGCGCAGCCGGGTCGCGGTGAGGATTGGCGTCTCCGGCCAGAAGGAGGCGCCGCCGGCCATGTGCCGGACGTAGGTCCAGTGCAGCGGCAGGTCGCCGTAGTTGTTCGCGAGCAGCGTGTGCAGGACGCCGTTGCGCTCGAAAACGAGCCAGCCGAACTGGCGCAGCGAGACGGCGGCGAAGGCCGCGAACGCCAGGGCCTCCACGAGGCCCGGCCGGCCGCGGGGCGCGACCCCGGCCGCCTCGCGGCCGAAGAGCGCCACGAGCGGCAGGCAGACGAGGCCAAAGACGACGGCCGCGACGCTCGACGACGGGCGCAGCGTGCCCGCCAGGACGGCGAGGAGCGCGGCGACGAACACCGCCACGGAGGCCGCCGCCACGCCGGACGCGGTGAGGTCCACGCCGCGGCGGGCAGGACGGGACGCCGCAGGGTCGCTCACGGGTGGCTGTTCTCCACAGGTTCTCCGCAGCCCGTCCACAGCCGAGGCCGCGTTATCCGCAGCGGATCCACGGGCGTTCCACGCCGGCGCCGGCATCCTTCCACAGGAAATGCACAGTCCTCCACCGGCGGGCCCTCCCGACTCAGTCCCGCCCCGCGTCGGCCAGGTCGGAAGCCGACGGCAGGCCCGGCAGCCCCGCTGCCTTCTGCACGGCGCTCAGGACCGCCCGGGCGACGACCTCCGCCGCCAGCACGCCGACCACGAAGGCCGGCTGCTCCAGCGTCACGGCGCCCGTCGACAGCGCGAAGAGCGTGTCCCCGTCCCACGGCGTGTGCACGGGCCGGATCGTGCGCGCGAGGCCGTCGTGCGCCATCTGCGCCACCTTGGTGGCCTCGGACTTCGACAGGGCCACGTTCGTCGCGACGACGCCGATCGACGTGTTCTGGCCGTCGAGCGGGCGCCCCGGCGCGCGCCCTGCGAGGATCGCCGCGACCGCGCCCGGCCGCGTCCGACCGTCCGCGGCGCGGGCGCCCGCGACGATGCGTCCGCTGCCCGGGTCGACCACGTCGCCCCAGGCGTTGACCGCTACCAGGGCCGCCACCACCGCCCCGCCCGGGAGCCGGATGGACGCGGTGCCGACGCCGCCCTTCATGGCCTGGCCGAGGCCGAACATCTTCCCGACGGTCGCGCCCGCGCCGGCGCCGACGCTGCCCTCGGCCACGGGCCCGGTCGAGGCTACGCGCGCGGCCTCGTGACCGGCCGCCGCGTCCGGCCGCACCGTCCAGTCCCCGACCGCGAGGTCGAACAGGATCGCCGCGGGCACGATCGGCACCCGGCCCACGCCGACCGGAAAGCCGATCCCCTGCTCCTCCAGGTAGCGGACGACGCCCGTCGCCGCCTCCAGGCCGAACGCCGAGCCGCCCGCGAGCACGACCGCGTGGACCTCGGAGACCGTGTCGACGGGATCGAGCAGGTCCGTCTCCCGCGTCCCCGGGGCCCCGCCGCGCACGTCGACGCCGCACACCGCGCCCTTCTCGGCGAGCACGACCGTGCAGCCCGTCGGCCGGCGCGGGCTCGAGAAGTGCCCCACGCGCAGGCCGACGACGTCGGTGAGCCCGCCGCCGCGCGGCGAGGACGTCGCGTCCGCCGGCGCGGCGTTCGACCGCGCCCCGAGCCCGGCCGCGAGCGCCACCGTGAACTCCCGTCGATCCATGGCCCCCACCGATCTTCCGGTCTTCCCGGGGGCGATCGTAGCACCCGGTCTGGTCGCAGCCATCGCCCCTACTTCTCGAGCGCTGGCCGCCGGCCTCCCAGCCACGCCGTGGCGAACACCGCCGCCGCCAGGCCCATGCCGGCGACGGAGGGCAGCCAGGCGGCCACGGCCTGCCCCGAGAGGGCGAAGCGCAGCGCCAGCGTCGTCACGATCGCCACGCCGACTGCTGTCCGCGCGTGGCCCGCCCGCGGCCGCGTCGAGAAGAGCCCGACCAGCAGCGGCACGAAGAGGGCCGCGGTCATCACGCCGTAGAAGAGCGTGAGCGCCGAGGCCACCGACGGCAGCACCAGCGCGAGGCCGACGCCGAACGCGCCGCCGGCGAACGCGGCCAGCCGGCCGACCTTCAGCAGCTGGGCGTCGCTGGCCGCCGGCCTCAGCAACGCCTGGTAGAGGTCGCGGCTGAGCGAGGTGGAGAGCATGAAGAGCACGGCGTCGGCCGTCGAGATCTCGGCCGCGAACAGCGCGGCGAGCGCGAGCGCGCCGAGCCACGGCGGCAGCACCTCGGTGGTGAGCCGCGGCAGCGCCAGCTCGGGGTTCGCCAGGCCGGGGGCGATCGCCCGCATCGCCATCCCCAGCAGCGCCGGCACGAACGCGAACAGCGCGAGCGCGACCGCGTTTCCCAACGCAGCGCGCCCGGCGTCGCGAGCGCTGCGCGCGCCGAAGGTCTTCTGCAGCAGGCCGGGAGAGACGATGAACGAGGGCACGAACACGACCGCGAGCCCCAGGATGGCGGAGACGCCCATGCCCCCCAGGCTGCCGTAGCCCGGCTGCGCCGGACCGGCCGCCGCGCGCAGCGCGTCCCAGCCCCCGGCCGCCGACCACGCGAACGGCAGGGCCAGCGCGAAGCCGACGAGCAGCGTCGCGAGCTGCAGCAGGTTCACCCACGCCGAGGCCAGCAGGCCCCCGGCGCCCGAGTAGGCGACCACGATCACGGCCGCCAGCACCGCTCCCAGCGCCCGCGGCAGCCCGGCGATCGCCTCGAAGGCCCACGCCATCGCCAGCAGCTGGCCCGCGAGCAGCGACAGCGTGCCGAGCCAGAGCACCGCCGACACCAGCACCCGCACCGAGCGGTCGAAGCGCCACTCGAGGAAGTCGCCGACCGTGAAGAAGCCGTGGGCCGTCGCGAGGCGGTGCATCCGCGGCGCGACCAGCAGGCCGAGCACCGCGCAGCCGAGCGCCGCGGAACCGGACCACCACCACGCCGACAGGCCGTGGCGGTAGCCGAGGCCCGTCGCGCCGACGGTCGAGCCGGCCCCGATGTTGGCGGCGAGCAGCGTCGAGAAGACGACCCGCTCAGACCCGCACGGTCGGATCGAACAGCTTCTGGTGCTCGTCGACGGCGAAGCGATCGGTCATCCCGGCCACGTAGTCGCAGACGACCCGGTGCACGCCGTCGCGCTCGATCTGCTCCTGGTACTGCGGCGGCAGCTGGCGCGGCTCCGAGACGTAGGCCTCGAAGAGGTCGCGCAGGATGCGCCCCGCCTTGTCGCCCATCCGCACGACGCGGTAGTGGCGGTACATGTTGCGGAACAGGAAGTCCTTCAGCTCGCGGATCGACTCGGCCATCGCCGGCGAGTAGCCGGCGAGCCGGCGTCCCACGGCGCGCACGTCCTCGATCGAGGCGACGCCCGCCTGCGCCAGGTTCCCCTGCGTCGTCTCCATCAGGTCCTTCGCGCAGCGCTCGATGATCCAGCGCACGACGTGGTGGCGCGCGATGCGCTCGTCGTCGAAGCCGCGCCGCAGCGCGTCGTCGTGCGCGTCGCGGAAGAGCCGCACGGCGCGGATCGCCTCGATCGTGAACATCCGCGAGGAGAGACCGTCGTCGATGTCGTGGTTGTTGTAGGCGATCTCGTCGACGTGGTCGACGAGCTGCGCCTCGAGCGTCGGCGCCTCGCCCCGGGCGTACTCCTCCGGGGCCAGCGCATCCGAGTCGGGCCGGTGCTTGATGATGCCCTCGCGCACCTCCCAGGTCAGGTTGAGGCCCGGGAACTCGGGGTAGCGCCGTTCCAGCACCTCCAGGATGCGCAGCGTCTGGCGGTTGTGCTCGAAGCCGCCGTGATCGCGCATCAGCCCGTCCATCACCCGCTCGCCCGAGTGGCCGAACGGCGTGTGGCCGAGATCGTGGCCGAGGATCAGGCACTCGGTCAGCTCCTCGTTGAGGCCGAGGGCGCGCGCCACCGTGCGCCCGATCTGCGCCCCCTCGAGGCTGTGGGTCAGGCGCGTGCGGTAGTTGTCCCCCTCGTGGTTCACGAAGACCTGCGTCTTGTACTCCAGCCGCCGGAACGACGAACAGTGGATCACGCGGTCGCGGTCCCGCTGGAAGCACGTGCGCAGCGGGTGCTCGGGCTCGCGGTAACGCCGCCCGCGGCTGCGCGCGCTGCGCATCCCCCAGGGCGCGAGCAGGCTCTCCTCCCGCTCCTCCTGCACGCGCCGATCCACCAGGGTCATTCGCGCCTCCGCGCTCGATTCTATCCGCCCCCCGCCCTCCACAGGCGGAGGCGATCGGACCCGCTCCGCCGAGTCGACACGAAGCCGGTTGAAACCCCGCCCGGCCTCCGCTAGAATTTCTTCCCGTCGGGCCGCTAGCTCAGCTGGGAGAGCGCCTGGTTCGCAATCAGGAGGTCGCGAGTTCGAGCCTCGCGCGGTCCACCAACCCCCCCGAACGCAGCGTCACTTCACGGTCAGTGTTCCGAGACCGTACCACCCGTCGGACTCCCGCCCTTCGATCGCCAGGCGGATCGCCGGCTTCAGCGTGCGCGGATCGAGGAGCGCGAGGCGAACGCGGTACTCGCCCGATGCGAGGTCGTCGGGCACGTAGACGCTCCCGTCCCAGAC
>JBGASI010000428.1:0-4417 GCA_044229815.1 Vicinamibacteria bacterium
GTAGCCGAGGCTGGCCTCGACCACGCGGCCATGGCTGACCGCCCACACGTAGAGCAGCCAGTTGAGGCCGATCAGCGTCGCGCTCGCCAGCAGCACGCCGAGCGTGCGCGGCCGACGGGCCACGCCCCGCGCCTCCGGCCAGCGTCGCTGCAGCGTGACCCAGGCGGCGATCGCCACGAAGCCCCAGGCCGTGCGGTGGGCGACGACCTGCAGGGAGGGCACCGAGGCGAGCTGCTTCCAGTAGAGGGGGAAGAGCCCCCACAGGAAGAAGGCAGCGGCGGCGGCGGCGACGCCCCTGGCGCGCGAGGCAGGGAGGTTCATGGCGCGATCGAAAGCGATTGTAGCGTTCGCGTCCGGGCGACGGCGCGCGTTAGGATCGCGGCGGCGGCTCGGGCGGAGGGTGCGCATGGCCGGACTGGCGGTCCTGGTGGTCGACGACGAGAAGAACATCCGCGCCACGCTCGGCGTCTGCCTGGAGGGCCTCGGCTGCCGCGTCACGGCCGCCGCCTCCGCCCCCGCAGCGCGGGAGTGGGCGACGCGCCAGGCCTTCGACCTGGCGCTCGTCGACCTGCGGCTCGCCGACGAGAGCGGGCTCGACCTGGTGCCGGAACTCGTCGCCGCCTGCCCCGGGATCGAGGTGGTGATCGTGACGGCGTACGCGACCGTCGACACCGCGGTCCTCGCCATGAAGCGGGGCGCGCGCGACTACCTGGCCAAGCCGTTCACTCCGGCGCAGGTGCGCCACCTCGTGGCGCAGGTCGAGGAGCGGCGCGCGCTGCGGCACCGCGTGCGCGACCTCGAGGGTCAGCTGCGCGACGGCGTACCGGAGGCCGAGCTCGAGACGGCCTCGCCGCGGATGCGGACGGCCCTCGACACGCTGCTGCGCGCGGCGGCCTCGGACGTGCCGGTGCTGCTGCGCGGCGAGAACGGCACCGGCAAGGGTGTCCTCGCCCGGCTGCTTCATGGCCGCAGCGCGCGCTCCGGCGGCCCGTTCGTGGTCATCAGCTGCCCCACGCTGTCGCCGGAGCTGCTCGCGAGCGAGCTGTTCGGCCACGCCCGCGGGGCGTTCACGGGGGCGGTGCGCGACAACCCCGGCCGTGTCGAGGCGGCCGACGGCGGCACCCTCTTCCTCGACGAGATCGCCGAGATCCCGACGACGCTGCAGGTGAAGCTGCTGCGCTTCCTCCAGGAGAAGGAGTTCGAGCGGGTGGGCGAGTCGCGCACGCGGCACGCGGACGTGCGCGTGGTGGCCGCCACCAACCGCGACCTCGAGGCCGAGGTGGCCGCGGGCCGCTTCCGCGAGGACCTGCTCTACCGCCTGAACGTGGTCGAGGTGCGGGTGCCGGCCCTGCGCGAGCGGCCGGAGGACGTGCTGCCGCTGGCCCGGCGCTTCGCGGCGTTCTTCGCGGCCGCGGCGAAGCGGCCCCAGCCCGAGCTGTCGGGCGCGGCGGAAGAGGTGCTCGCGGCCCATCGCTGGCCGGGCAACGTCCGTGAGCTGCGCAACGTGATCGAGCACGCGGTGCTGCTCTGGCCCGGGGCGATCGTCGAGCCGCACGCCTTCCCGGAGCGGGTCGCGCCACGGGCGTCTGCCGTCCCGACGCTCGGGGGCGACGCCACTCTGGACGCGCTCGAGCGCGAGCACATCCTGCGCGTGCTGGCGCGCAAGCCGACGCTCGAGGAGGCGGCCGAGACGCTCGGCATCGACGCCTCGACGCTGTGGCGCAAGCGGAAGAAGTTGGGCGTCTGAGGCCGGCTCAGCCGCGGGCCTGCGCGGCGTCCTGTGGCAGCGCGAACCAGAAGCGGCTGCCGTGGCCCGGCTCGCTGGCGACCCCGATCGTGCCGCCATGCGCCTGCACGATCTCCCGCGCGATCGCGAGCCCGAGGCCCGAGCCCTTCGAGGAGCGGCCCGGCACGCGGAAGAAGCGGTCGAAGACGCGCCCCTGGTGCTCGGGCAGGATGCCCTCGCCGGTGTCCTCCACCTCGAAGCGCAGGCGCTCGCCTTCGGCCAGGCAACGCACCGTGACGCGGCCCCGCTCGGGCGTGTGCCGCAGCGCGTTCGAGACGAAGTTGCCGAGCACCAGCTCCAGCCGCTCGCGGTCGCCCAGGAGCGCCGGCCCGCCCGGCAGCGCGTCGGCGACGAGAAGGATCCCGCGCTCGTGGGCCTCGGCGCGGGAGGCGTCGACCGCGGCCGCCACGAGCTCTTCGCCGAGCAGGCGCTCCCGGTGCAGCTCGACGCGCCCGGCCTGGATCCGGGCGAGGTCGAGGATGTCGTCGATCAGGGCCTGGATCCGCTCGCAGTCCTCGCGGGCGGCGCTGAGCAGGTCCTCCTGGGTCGCGGACAGCGGGCCGGCCGAGCCCTCGAGGCACAGGTGCACCGCCATGCGCAGCGAGGTGAGCGGGGTCTTCAGCTCGTGGGCGACCGTGGCCACGAGGTCGTCGCGCAGCTCCTCGATCCGGCGGGCGCCGGTGACGTCCTGCAGCACGACGGTGGCGCCGATCGTCGCGCCGTCGGGCGCCCGCAGGGGCACCGCGCGCGGTAGCCAGTAGCGCTCGCCCTGCGCCGAGGGCAGGCGCAGGGCGTCGGCGAAACCGCGCGGGACGAAGGGACCGCGTCCCGCAAGGACGTGGGCGCGGACGCGCTCGATCGCGTCGCGCACGGCCGGGTCGGCGCGCCGCGCGGCCTCCTCGTAGCTCTCCCCCGGCCGCAGCGCCAGGCTCGCCGCGGCGGCGTCGTTCCGCTCGCGGAGCGAGCCGTCCGTGCCGAAGATGAGGACCGGGTCGGGGAAGCTGTCGATCGCGGCCTGCGCCGCCTGGCGCGCCTGCAGCAGCTCGCCCACGCTGCTGCGCTGCAGCTCGGCCAGCCGCTCGGCCATGGCATTGAAGTCGCGGGCGAGCGCGGCCAGCTCGTCGTGGCCGGTCACCTGCGCGCGGGCGTCGAAGTCGCGGCGCCCGATGCGCTCGGCGGCCTGGCGCAGCACCGAGATCGGGCGCAGGGTGCGGTGGGTGAAGCGCACGGTCGCCACGAGCCCCAGCACCAGGGCCGCCGCGGCCGCGGCGAGCGTGAGCTGCTCGAAGCGGCCGCCGGCCACCCGCGAGACGACCCAGGCGGCGAAGCCGAGCGCCGCCGCGAGCGGGGCCTGGGCCAGCAGGATGCGGGCGCGCAGCGTCACCGTTCCTCCGCCTCGTCCTCTTCGGCGACCACGTAGACGTCGAGGTCGAGGGACTCGTCGAAGAGGCGCTCGACCGGGCTGCGGCGCAGCAGGCGCTTCCACCAGGGCCGCCGCGAGCGGCCGGCCAGCAGCGTCGCGACACCGTGGTAGCGCGCGAAGTCGACGAGCGCCGCGACCGGCTCCTTGGCGCGCAGCCGCACCACTTCCGCGCCGAGCTCGCGCGCGGTCTCCACGTTGGCGACGAGGGTCCGCTGCACGTCGGGGCGGATGCGCCCGGGCGACTCCTCCGGCGTCTCCACGTAGACGACGAACCAGTCCGTGGCCAGGCGTCCGGCGAGGCGCGAGCCGCGCCGGAGCAGCGTGAGCGCCCGCGGCGAGAGCGAGGAGAGGCAGACCATGACCCGCCCGGCGACCTGCGGCGGCGCCGGCGGCGCGAGCGGCCCGCGCCGGCCCAGCGTCTCCGCCACCTCGCGCAGCGTCAGCTCGCGCAGGGCGGCGAGGCACTCGCGGCGGAACGCGTGCTCCAGGGCCCACGGCACGCGCTGCGCGGGGTAGATCCGGCCGGCGTGGAGCCGGTCGAGCAGCTCGTCCTCCGCCAGGTCGAGCGCGACGGCGCGCTCGGCCCCCTTCAGGAACGTGTCGGGGATCGTGTCGTGGACGCGCAGGCCGCTCAGCCGCTCGATCAGGTCGTTGAGGCTCTCGAGCTGCAGGACGTCGAAGGCCCCCAGCACGTCGATGCCGGCGTCGAGCAGCGCGAGCACGTCCTGGAAGCGCCGGGCGTGGGCCGAGCCCGGAGGGTTGCTGTGGGCGACGTCGTCGACGATCGCCACCGCCGGCCGCCGCGCGAGGACGGCCTCGAGGTCGAGGTCGAGGGCCTCCACCCCGCGGTAGCCGACGCGCCGGGGCGGGATCGTCGGGAGCCCGGCCGCCAGGGCCTCGGTGGCCGGGCGGCCGCGCGGGTCGAGCCAGGCCAGCGCCACGTCGATGCCGCGCCGCTTCAGCTCGTGCGCGTCCTCGAGCAGGCGGGAGGTCTTGCCGACGCCGGGCGCGCAGCCGAGGTAGAGCGTGAGTCGGCCACGGCCCGGCCGTGAGGCGCCCGGGTCCGCCGCGGGGAGAAGGGAAGGGAGGGTCATGGCGTGGCGGGACCGGCCGGCGGCGTCTCGCCGGCCGATCCTACCAGCCTCCGTCAGCGGATGAAGTAGCCGGCCACGCGCCAGCGGCCGTCCGCGCCCAGCGCCGGGGTGACC
>JBGASI010000429.1:0-5923 GCA_044229815.1 Vicinamibacteria bacterium
CAGCAGCCCGCCCACCAGGCCGGCGAACGTGCCCGCCGTCGTGGCGCCGGCGACGGCGCCCGCCCAGCGGCGCTCCGAGGCGCGCAGGAACCGCCGCCAGCGCAGGCGGACGAGACACGCCGCCGTCCGCAGCGGCTGCGGCGCGCCGAGGATGGGCACCGCTCCCGCGCCTCTCACGTCCCACCGTGTCTCCCGCAGCAGGGCCCGGGCCGCGGCGTGGCCTGGAAGCGCACCGAGCCGCTCCAGGGCGCGCGCGGTGCCGAGGACGTGCAGGCGCTCCGCCGCCTCGCGCCGCTCGTCGCTGTCGAGCGGACCCGGGGCGAGCAGGCGGCCCAGCGTCTCGTCGAGCGCCTCGTCGGCGTGTGGTGCGGCGCCTGCGCCGCCCGGCTCGCGTGGGGGTGCCGGCAGCGCGAGCTCGTCCCCCTCCTCGCGCACGTCCGGGTGGATGAACTGGTAGCCGTGGCGGGCCACGGTGCGGATGAAACGCGGCTCGCGCGGGTCGTCGTCGAGCGCGCGGCGCAGGGCGCGCACGGCCTGCGTCAAGGCGCCCTCGGAGACGACGACGTCGCTCCACACGGCGTCCATGATCTCGCTCCGTGGCACCGCCTGGTGGCGCTTCTCGACGAGCAGGAGCAGCAGGTCGAGGTAGCGCGGGATCACCGGCACCTCGCGTCCCTCGCGCACGAGCCTGCGGTGGCCGGGGGAGAGCGTGAAGCGGGCGAAGTGGTAGCGGGTGCGGCGGGGGGGCGCGGGGTGCACGGCCGAGCGATGCTAGCGGCGGGGTCCCCCGGGCGCAAGGCCGGGGCGGCTCGCGCCTCTCGGCCCCGGGCGATCGTGTACTAAGCTCCACCCTGGGGGGGAGGGTCCAGCATGGCCGGCAAGAAGAAGGCGCAGAAGAAGGCCGTGAGCCGGGTCGCTCGACGGGTCGCGAAGGGAGCGCCACGGCTTGTCCCCGCGAAAAAGGCCAAGACCGCGAAGGCGAAGGCCGTGAAGACCGCGAAGAAGGCGGCGCCGCGCCGCGCCGTGGCGCGGCGGTTCGTGGTGAGACGGCAGCCCGAGACGCTGCGCCTGACATCGGCGGGGCCGAGCTTCACCGTCAACGACATCCACGCGAGCCTCGCCTTCTATCGCGACGTGCTCGGGTTCACGCCGAAGGAGCGCTGGGAGCGCGGCGGCCAGCTGCTCGGCGTCGAGCTCGTGGCCGGCCGCGTCAGCTTCTGGATCGGCCAGGACGACTGGAAGAAGGGGCGCGACCGGGTGAAGGGCCTCGGCTTCCGGATCTACTGCGGCACCTCGCAGGACATCGACGCGCTCGCGTCCCGGATCAAGGCTGCAGGCGTCACGCTCGCCGAGGAGCCGAAGGACCAGCCCTGGGGCGGCCGCGACTTCGCGGTCGTGGACCCGGACGGCTTCGCGCTCACGTTCGCGAGCAGCCGCTAGCGCCCTTCGGCGCCCTGAGCGTTGCTCAGGGCCGTGCCATCGCTGCCATGTCCAGCGCGCCGTCGCCGCGCGCGATGGCCGCGTCGAGCATGGCCGCGACTCCCGGCATCACCAGCAGGTCGACGCCTTGGCGCCCCGCCTCCTCGAGCATCAGGCGCACGTCCTTGCGCGCCATCGTCACCTCGAACGAGGGCGGTGAGAACTCGCCGGCCGCGATCCTGGCGGCGCACCCGCCCAGGAACTGCGCGGGGTTGAACTGCGTGAACAGCCCGAGCGCCTCGGCTGCCGGGATGCCCACCGCTGCCGCGAGCCGGTTGACGTCCCCCAGCGCCCCGACCATCCCGATGATGGCGAGGTTGCCGAACAGCTTGAAGGCCGCCGCGCGCCCCGGTTCCTCGCCGAGGTAGACCAGGCGGCCGGTCATCTTCTCGAGCGTGGCCTGGAGGGCTTCGTGGCGGGCCTTCTCGCCGGAGATCAGCATGATCCCCGAGCCGTCGCGCGCGTTCGGCGGGCCCATGAAGACGGGCGCGTGCACGAAGCGCACACCGCGCGCGTCCCAGCGCGTCACGCGCTCAGCGGTGGGCGTCGGCGCCGTGGTCGTGTGGTCGATGATCCAGGTGGAGCGATCGAGGATCCCGGCGAGCGGTTCGAGCACCGCGTCCACGGAAGCGTCGTCCGCGAGCGTCAGGTGGATCTGTTCGACGCCGCGCGCCGCTTCGGCCGGGGTCGCGAAGGCGCGGGCGCCGTCCGCCTCCAGGGCGCGCGCCTTGCCCGCGCTGCGGTTCCAGACGTGGACCTCGTGGCCGAGTTCGCGCAGGTGGCGGACGAACCCGCTGCCCAGGAGGCCGGTTCCGTAGTAGGCGATCTTCACGCACCCTCCCCGGCGACCCGGGTGGGCCGCCCAGGACAGGATAGGCCGAAAGGCCGCCCCTCGTCCGCGCTAGACTTCGTGCCGGGATGGTCACGCGCAAGGCGGCTGCACCGGGCGGCGGCGTCCTCACGCGGCGCGCGTTGAACCGCGCGACGCTCGCCCGGCAGATGCTGCTGGCGCGCGAGCCGGCTGCCGTGCCGCGCGCGATCGAGCGGCTGGTGGGCGTCCAGGCGCAGTGGCCGCGGCCGCCGTTCCTGGGCCTGTGGTCCCGCGTCGAGGGCTTCGAGCGGGCCTCTCTCGTGAAGCTGCTCGAGCGGCGCCAGGTCGTGCGCGCGACGTTCCTGCGCGGCACGCTCCACCTGGCGACGGCCAGGGACTTCCTGGCGCTGCGGCCGGCGCTGCAACCGGTGCTGGACGCCGGCATGCGGGCGATCCTGAAGGCGCTGGGCGCGCAGGTCGACGTCGAACGGCTGAAGGACCAGGCGCGCCGGATCCTGCACGAGGGTCCCCGCACGTTCGAGGAGCTCCGCGAGGAGCTGCTGCGGGCGAACCCCGGGGCCCACGAGCGAGCCATGGGCTACGCCGTGCGCATGCAGCTCCCGCTGGTGCAGGTGCCGATCGGTGGGGAGGCGCCGTGGGCGTTTCCCGCGAACGCGCGCTTCGCGCTCGCCGACGAGTGGCTGGGCCGGCCCGTCCCGACGGAGGAGCAGCGCTCGCCCGAAGCCCTCGTGCTGCGCTACCTCGCCGGCTACGGCCCGGCGAGCGTCGCGGACGTGCAGGCCTGGTCGGGCCTGCCGAAGCTGAAGACCGTGCTCGAGAACCTGCGGCCGCGGCTCGTCAGCTTCCGCGACGAGGCCGGGCGCGAGCTGTTCGACCTGCCCGATGCTCCGCGACCCGGTGGCGACGCGCCCGCGCCCGTGCGTCTCGTGGCCGACTACGACAACCTGGTCACCACCCGCGCCGACGAGCGCTTCGTGGCCAGGGGCCACCGGCCCAAGGTCTTCCTGTCCGCCCTGCGCGTCGCCGCGACCGTGCTCGTCGACGGTTTCGTCGCGGGCACCTGGAAGCTTGCGCGGAAGCAGGACGCGGCCACCCTCCTGATCTCGCCCTTCGCCCCCCTGTCCGCCCGCGACTCGAAGGCCGTCCTCGCCGAGGCGGAGGCGCTCGTGCGCTTCGCGGAAAGCGACGCGCGTTCGTTCGACGTGCGCTTGGAGCGCTGAGGGGGCTCGGCGTGAGACGTCTTCCGCGCCGCGAGCGCCGTGGTGGCCCTCGTGACGGTCGTCTGGCTGTACTTCCCGCTCAGGCATCAAGCGCCTCGCGCTGCGCCGGCTCGCGGGCCTCTCGCGCGACGAGGTCGATCTCAGCCGACGACTTCACGATGGCGACCGGCAACGCCCTGCTGTGCCTCGCCTTCGGCGCCCTCGTCTGCTGAAGGCGCCGGTCGCGAGCCTGTCTGGCCCGTCCGGATGGGCGCCGGTCCGGACGCGCTCCTTTCCAGAGTCAAGACAGGCTTTCAGTATGGATTCAGTACGGACAGGCGGCCGCGGCGATCGTGCTCTGTTCCGCTCGGCGCGGAAACGCCGCAATCCGTGCAGGTTGGAGCCATTGGCGCGTTCTTGGTGAGCCCTGGCAGGAGCATTGCAAAGAGCGCCGGCCGTGCCGCATCCCCTCGATGCCCTCGTCGTCCTGGCCGGGGTCGCGAACCTCGTGGGGCTGCTGTTCGTCACCACGATCTTCTTCGGCCTCCAGCGCGCCTTCCCTCGGCCGTCCACGGCCGCCTGGGCCCTGTCCTGGCTCGCGGCCACCGTGCGCGCCACGGTCTCGTTCGGGGCCATCAACCCGTCGTTCCCGGCTCGACTCCGCCTGGCGATCGCCTTCACCGGCCTGCTCACGGCGTTCCTCCACGCGGCCTGGCTCGCTGTCGGGACGCACGCGCTCGTGCGGGGCGGCGTGCCCGCGCCGCGGCTGCGGCGGGCCGCCCTCCTCGTGCCGCTGTTGCTCGCTCTGGCTTCCTCGTCGGTCTCCGCCGCGCTGCCCACGCTCGGCACGCGGATGCTCGTGCGCATCCTGATCTCCGCCGGCGTCGGCGCGGCGGCACCTCGGCTTCGCGGACCTCGTGATGCTGACGCTGCTCGGCCTGGGCACCGTCGTCTCGCTGCTCGAGGAGGAACGCGAGCGGCTGCGGCAGTCGGAGGAGAAGTTCGCGCTCGTCTTCCGCAACAGCCCCGATGCGATCGTGGTCACGCTGCCGAACGAAGGCGGGCGCGTGGTCGACGTCAACGAGCGGTTCGAGCGCGTGTTCGGGCGCTCGCGCGAGGAGGCGGTCGGCCGCTCGATGGCCGAGCTCGGGATCTTCGACGAGCCCTCCGCCTGGACGCCGGGCGCCGCGGCGCCGTCGGCGGGGCGCTCCCGCGAGGTCGAGCTGCGGGCGCCCGGCGGGCTGCGCACGTTCTCGCTGGCCGCCGAGAGCTACGAGGCCGGTGGCCGCACCTACGCCGTCTGGATCGCGCGCGACGTGTCCGAGCGGGTCGAGGCCGAGCGCGCGCAGCAGCGGCTCCAGGAGGAGCTCCGCCGGGCCCGCACCATGGAGGCGATGGGGACCCTCGTCGCCGGTGTCGCCCATGAGGTGCGCAACCCGCTCTTCAGCATCTCGGCCACGGTCGACGGCGTGGAGGCGATCCTGCGCGGCGCCGGGGACTTCTCGGAGCACGCCGCACGGCTGCGCCAGCAGGTCGACCGGCTGACGCGGCTCATGCGCGACCTGCTCGACTACGGCCGCCCGGCGCAACTGCAGCGCTCGCCGACGCGGCTCGACTCGATCCTCGAGCGGGCCGTGCGCTCCTGCGCACCCCTGGCGCGCGACCGCGGCGTGAACGTGGACGTGCGGGTCGCCGGCGACGTGCCGCTGCTCGACGTCGATGCGCCGCGTCTCGAGCAGGCCTTCGAGAACCTGCTGGCCAACGCGCTGCAGCACTCGCCCCCGGGCGCCACGGTGGCCATGAGCGCCGTGCTCGAGGCGAACGAGGAGCCTCGCGTGCGCTGCACGGTCGAGGACCACGGGCCGGGCGTGCCGCCCGCGCAGCGCGCGACGATCTTCGAGCCGTTCGTCAGCCACCGCAAGGGCGGCACCGGCCTCGGCCTGCCCATCGTGCAGCGTGTCGCGGAAGCGCACGGCGGCGGGGTCGCGGTGGAGGGGCGCGAGAACGGGTCGGGCTGCCGCTTCACGCTGTGGCTGTCGGTCGAGCCGTCGGCGAGCGCGCGGTCCTGAGGAAGGCCCGGGACCTCACTCGCCGCGCGCGAGCCCCTCGAGCGCCGCGGCGCGGTCCGGCCCCAGGGCGAGCGGGCCGATCACCCGCCGATCGCGCACGCTGACCGCGGCCTGCGCCAGCGCCGCGAACGCCTCGAGCTCGTGGCTGACGACGACCACCGTCGCTCCCCCGGCGACCAGCGTGCCGACCCAGTCCACCACGCGCTCGCGCAGGGCCCGGTCGAGCGACTCGAGCGGCTCGTCGAGCAACGCCACGCGCGGCGCGCCGATCCAGGCGGCCGCGAGCAGCGCCCGCCGCCTCTGACCGGCCGACAGCTCGCGCACCGTGGCGTGCGCGCGGGCGG
>JBGASI010000430.1:0-4385 GCA_044229815.1 Vicinamibacteria bacterium
GGGATCGCCGAACAACTCCCGCCGACTCCGCCGTTGCGGAGCGAAGCGGAGCAATGGTGGAGGCGGCGGGAATTGAACCCGCGTCCGGAAACACGCCTGCGAGAGACTCTACAGGTTTAGCCCGACCTGCTACTTCGCCCCGGTCGTGAAGGCCGGACGAAACCGACCGAGGCTAGTCCGATTGATCTCGCCGTCCGCCCCCGGACCGAGAGCTCGCGGCCAGCCCACCTTTGTGACACTCTGTCCAACCGCCGTGGGCGGGCAGCCGGCAGAGCGGGTTGCCTAGGGTTTAGTTAGGCAGCCAGCGCCAAATTGTCGTTGGCAGCTATGGTTTCCCACCGGATTTACGAGCCGGTAAGCACGCTCGACCTGCATCTCTCGGGGTCGTCGTTCCCGTCGAAACCGGGACGCCCCCATTTGCTGGATTCAGTCTAGCACGGCGGGTTCCTCGCGCGACGGCCGGACAGCCGCGCCCGGGGTGATGGACCTCAGCGCAGGCCGAGGGCCTTCAGGTTCGCCTCGTCGCCGGGCTTGTTGAGCTGCCAGTAGGGCAGGCGCGTCGAGCCGGTGAGCAGCAGCTCTTCCCCGTTCGCGCCGCTCTGGCGCACGATCCGGAAAGGCGGCTGCGCCTCGATCGCGAAGGACAGCTTGCGTCCGTCGGCGAGCGTCACCTCGTAGGTCGTCACCTCGAACGTGCCAGCCGGCACCTTGAGCCTCGAGGTCGCGGCCGAGCGCGCGATCACGGCCGTCGTCCAGGCGAGCGGCCTGTGCTCGAGCCGCGCGTGGAGCAGCGAGGGCAGCAGCGACACGCTGCGACGCTCGCCGGCCTTCACGAACTCGCCGTTCCAGCCGCGCAGCACGATCGGCAGCGCGTCCTCGAGCACGCCGTCCTTCGGCAGCTCGAGCGCGTCGGTGCCGTCGGCCTCGCCGTCGAAGTAGCTGTGGAAGACGCCCTCCAGCTTCCCGCCGCGCGGCGCGAGCTGGTGCCAGACGTGCCCGCACCACTCCTGGCTCGAGAAGCTGACCTTGGCGAGCGGCCAGCCCGCGGCGATGCGCAGGAAGGTGGAGGTCATGACGTTGTAGTCGTAGATGCCGGTCTGGAAGTCTCGGATCGCGTTCAGCTTCAGCACCGGGTAGACGTCGGCGGCCGGGTGCTTTCCCGCGTCGGCCTTGACGCGCAGCGAGTCCGAGAAGTCCTCGGTCACGAAGACGTAGACGGCCGTCCCGCCGCGCGACGAGCCGTAGCGCGGCTGCGTGAGGCGGTAGCCGTCGAGCTCCGCCCTGCCGTCGCCCCAGTGCTTCCAGAAGTCCTGCGCCTGGAGCGGGGCCGCGAACGACAGGGCGAGCAGGACGAGAAGGCTGCGCATGCTCAGGTTCTCCGTGGGTTGAAGCGGCGCCGGGCCGCGCGTGAGGACGATGATACCCCGCGCCTCGCGCACACGGGGACGAGCGGACAGGTGTCGCATAGCGGCCGCGGGCGGCACACGTCCTTGGCCAGCGTCACGATCTGCGCGTGGAAGTCGTTGTAGAGCGCGGCGTCCGCGGGCAGCCGGTCCATGAAGAAGCGCTGGATCCGGTCGTAGGCCTCGTCGCCGGACACGAGGCCGAGCCGGCCGAAGACGCGCCGCGTGTAGGCGTCCACCACGAAGAGCGGCAGGCCGGCGGCGTAGAGCACGATCGAGTCGGCCGTCTCTCGCCCCACCCCCGGCACCTCGAGCAGCGCCGCCCGCAGCCGCGCGGGCTCCTCGTGGCGCATCGCCTCGACGCGGCCGCCGAAGCGCGAGCCGATGAAGTCGACGAGCGCGCGCAGGCGCGCGGCCTTGACGCGGAAGAAGCCGGAGGAGCGCACGAGCGGCGCGAGGTCGGCGGCGGACAGCGCCTGAAGCGCCGCGAACTCGAGCAGGCCGCGCGAGCGCAGCACTTCGAGCGCCTTCTCCACGTTTCTCCAGGACGTGTTCTGGACGAGCACCGCGCCGACGCAGACCTCGAGCGGCGTCTCGCCCGGCCACCAGCCGGCGTGCCCGAACCGCTCGAGGAGCAGTGAGTAGACGCGCCGCAGCGACGCGGCGGTGGGCGCCAGTGGGCGGGTCACGATCGCCCAAGATAGACGAGACCGGCCTTTCCGCCACGGCCCGCGGCTGCGGCGTTGACAGGCGCGCTTCCAGTCACGCATAATGCGCGGGGACGTAAGTCGGGATGCAGCTTGGTTTTCGGCGGACTCGCCGAGGGGAACATGGGCCTCGAAGACGACCTGAAGGCACGCACCTCCGCCCTCATCAGCCAGCAGATGGCGAACTGGGTCGTCGAGATCCAGCGCGCGATCCAGGGCCACCAGGCCTCGCTCGTTGGGGCGCTCGACGAGCTCGGTGAGACGGTCGCGCGCTACGACGAGAAAGTCGACGAGACCGCGATCGGCGCGGCGATCGCCGAGGTCCTGGCACAGCAGCCGCCACCCGCCGCCGCCGCCGACTACTCCGGCCTGAAGACGTCGATCGCCGCCATCGAGAAGGGCGCGAACCTCTCCGAGGTCCTCACCCACCTCGTCAGCGAGGTCGCCAAGAGCATCGACCGCGTCGCGATGTTCATCGTCAAGAGCAACGCGGCGGTCGGCTGGTACGCGCGCGGGTTCGATCACCCCGACGCCATCAAGGCGCTCACCATCCCGCTCAGCCAGGACACGCTGTTCCGTGTCGTCCACGCCTCGCGGCACGCGACGCGCGGCCACATCAGCCACTCCCCCGGCACGGCGCAGGCCTTCGCGCGCCTCGGCGGCGACCCGCAGGGCATCCTCGCGGTGCCGCTCATCCTCCGCGACAAGGTGGCCGCGGTCCTCTACTGCGACTCCGCCCAGGAGGAGGTGCCGCAGTCCGCGGCCGACCTGGTGGAGATCCTGGTTTCGTTCGCGGGCAAGGTGATCGACGTGCTGAGCGCCGCCCCGCGGCCCGCCGCGACGCCGACGGTCGCCGGCGGGGGCACGCACCCCGGTTTCCGCACGACGCCCGGACCCACGCCCGTGGCGCCCCCGGTGGCAGTCCCCGCGCCGCAGCCGCCCCCGCCCGTGCCACCCACGCCCGACAGCGTGGGCGGCTCGACGGTCATGTGGGGCACGGGCACCATGAAGCCGCAGGCGCCCACCCCGTTCAAGCCGCCCGCCGGGACGCCCCTGCGCGGCGTGCCGACGGGCGGCTCGCAGCCGGCCGTGGCCCACCCGGCGACGCCCGTGGCGCCCGTCCGGGCGATGGCGCCGGAAGAACAGAAGGCGCACGACGACGCCAAGCGTTTCGCGCGCCTCGTGGTGAGCGAGATCAAGCTCTACAACGAGGCGAAGGTGACCGAGGGTCGGCGGACCAAGGACATCTACGAGCGCCTGAAGGAAGACATCGAGCGCGGCCGGCAGATGTACCACGACCGCGTGTCGAGCAACGTCCGCGGCCTGAGCGACTACTTCCAGGACGAGCTCGTGCGGATCCTCGCCGGGGGCGACGCGAGCGCCCTCGGTTCCATGTAAGCCCGCCAAGAGCCGGACCGTGCCTGCCTGCCTCACCCTTCTCGCTCTCGCTCTATCCGCTGCCAGCCCCAGCTGGCGGTTGAGCGCGGAACCTCGCGACACCGCCGAGTCCGTGCTGCAGGAGGCCGTTCGCCACGACGGCGCGGCCGGCCTCGACGCGCTGGCGGCCGTCTCGGCCCAGTACCCGAGCACCGTCGTCTCCGGCCTCGCGCAGCTCACGGCAGGCCTGCGGCTCGTCGACGCGGGCCGCCCCGCCGAGGCCATCGCCCGGCTCGTGCACGCCGACGTGGCGCGCACGGGCCTGCGCGACCACGCCCTCGAGGCCGTGGGCCGCGCGCAGGAAGCGCTGGGCCAGCCGGACGCCGCCGCCCGCGCCTACCTGGCGGCCGCCGCGGAGCCCGACAGCGCCGTGGTCTGCGCCGCCCTGCCACGGGCGGCCGACGTGCTCGTCCGCGCGCGCCAGCCGGAGCCGGCCGTCGCGGCTCTCGAGCAGGTGGTCGCCGCCTGCCCGCGCGACCTGGCGCGCTCGCTGCTCGCGCTCGGCGAGGCGCGCCTGGCGCTGGGCGACCGCGCCGGGGCCGCGGCCACCTTCGACCGCATCGACCGCGACCACCCCGGGGCCGCGCAGGCGCGCGAGGCGCGCGAGGCCCTCCGGCAGCTGTCCGCCCAGCTCCCCCCGCGCAGCGCCGAGGACGGCGCCCGGCGCCTCCTGCAGCGCGGGACGGCGCTCCTCTCGCTCGGCCGCGCCAGCGAGGCACTCGAGGCCCTGCGCGTCGTGCCGCTGGCCGCGCTACCCGCCGCCGAGGCCGACGCCGCCCGGGTGGCGCTCGCCCGCGCCCTGCTGGCCCGCGGCCGGGCGCGCGACGCGCAGGCCCTG
>JBGASI010000431.1:0-5581 GCA_044229815.1 Vicinamibacteria bacterium
ATGATGCTGGTGACCGCCCTGGTTTCGACGCTGTCGGGCCTCTGGGGCGTGCTCGTGATGGACCTGTTCCAGTTCGCCCTGAAGATGGGCATGGTGATCGTACTGGCCGTGTGTGCGGTGCGGGCCACCGGCGGCATGGCCGCGCTCACGCAGAAGCTGCACGCGCTCGACGTCGCGCGCGCCGCTGGCGGCGGCGGCGGCTCGATCCTTTCCTTCACGCCGGAGCTGGGCTCGGCCTGGATGCCGCTGCTGACCTTCTTCGTCTACGTGGCGGTCAACTGGTGGGCGACCTGGTACCCCGGCGCCGAGCCCGGCGGCGGCGGTTACGTCGCGCAACGGATCTTCTGCGCGAAGGACGAGCGGCACTCGCTGCTCGCGACGCTGTGGTTCAACGTCGCGCACTACGCGGTGCGGCCCTGGCCCTGGATCCTGACGGCGCTCGCCTCGCTCGTGCTGTACCCCGACCTCGCGGACAAGGAATCGGGCTTCGTGAAGACGATCGTGGATCCGGCGGTCTTCCCGGTGGCCCTGCGGGGCCTGATGATCGCGGCCTTCGCCGCCGCCTACATGTCCTCGGTCGGCACGCAGCTCAACTGGGGCGCCTCCTACCTTGTGAACGATTTCTACCGGCGCTTCTTCGTGAAGGGAGCCTGCGAGCGCCACTACGTCCGCGCCGCGCAGCTCGCGACCCTGGCGGTGATGGCACTCTCCTGCGTCGTCACCTACTACCAGGATTCGATCTCCGGCGCCTGGAAGCTGCTGATCGCGATCGGCGCCGGCACCGGCGGCGTGTTCATCCTGCGCTGGTTCTGGTGGCGCATCAACGCCTGGGCGGAGGTGGCGGCGATGGCGGCGTCCTTCCTCGCCTCGCTCGTGCTGCAGGCCGGCTTCGGCCTGCGCAGCGAGGACCCGCGCGAGTTCGCCTGGCTCGTCCTGCTCACGGTGGCGTTCTCGACGAGCGCCTGGCTCGCCGTGATGTTCCTGACACCGCCGGAGCCAGCGGCGACGCTCGACGCGTTCTACCGGCGCGTGCGGCCGAGCGCGGCGCTGTGGGGGCCGGTGGCCGCGCGGGTGAGCGACGTCGTGCCGGCGCGCGATGGCCTGCGTAACCTGCTCGACTGGGTGGCCGGCTGCGTGCTCGTCTACGCGGCTCTCTTCGGCGTCGGCAAGCTGATCTTCGGCGCGCCGGCCGCCGGGCTCGCCTTGCTGGGCCTGGCCACGGCGGCCGGTGCGGTCCTGTACCACGACCTCGGCCGGCGAGGCTGGGCAAGCGTCGTCGAGTGACGGGCGCGTTTCCCCCGGCGCTGCTGGCCGCGCACGCCCCTGTTGTACGCCGCGAGCGCGAAGGCCGGCGAGACGCTGGCGCTCCTGCTCGAGCACGGGGCGAATCCAGATCCGCGCGAGGGGCTCTACCGCAGCACCTACGAGGCGCTGCCCGAGCTCGCGCTCGTGGAACGGCTGCTGGCGCATGGCGCCCGGCTCGAGCCCCGGCTCGCCGACCAGGGCCTGCTGAAGTCGGCTTGGCAGGAGGGGCCGCTCACGCTCGAGCGGCTCGTCGGGCTCGGCGCCGACGTCGACGCGCGCCACCCGATCGACCGCAAGACCCCGCTCATCGTCTCGGCCGAGCAGGCGCGTCCCCGCAACGTCCGCGCCCTGCTGGCGCAGGGGGCGAGCGTGGACCTCGCGGACGCCCGTGGCACGACCGCGCTGATCGGGGCGGTCACCTGGCCGTACCCGGCCGCGGGCGCGGACGCGGCCGGCACCCTTCGCGAGCTGCTGGCGGCGGCGCCCGACCGCTCGACGAAGGGCCAAGGCAGCCACGCCGGCTTCGGCATCCCGAGAACGGCGCTCGAGCACGCGACAACGCTCGGGCGCCCGGATCTCGTCCGCCTGCTCGACGACGGCAGCGCCGGGCAGCCGAGCCGTGCCCTCGAGCTCGGCATCTGGCAGATCCCGATCGTCTCGCGAAGAGACCTCGGCATCACCCTGTGCCCGAACGACGAGCAGGCGACGCTCGTCCTCGGCTTCGGCGGAGGTCCCGCCAATCCCGGCTGGAGCACGTACGGGACCGCGGCGGAACAGCTGACGCGGCACCGGGGGGTGCTCCAGGACGAGGCCGCCTGGTTCCTGCCCTTCGTCGAGCGGATGGCAGGAGGAGAGTCGGTCGACGTCGAGGAACTCGTCCGCCGCGCGGGCGGGTTCCTGCGCTTCGCGGCTCCCGCGACGCCCCGCACCAAGGCCTGAACGAGCCCGGTCCGGCAGGCAGGGATTGACCCGGCGCGGCGGCCACCTCAAGATGCCGCCATGCCGGTCAAGATCCCGGACACGCTGCCCGCCATGGGCATCCTCGAGAGCGAGAACATCTTCGTGATGGGCGAGAACCGCGCCCAGCACCAGGACATCCGCCCGTTGCGGCTCGCGATCCTCAACCTGATGCCGACGAAGGTCGTCACCGAGACGCAGCTGTTGAGGCTGCTCGGCAACAGCGCGCTGCAGGTCGAGGTCGAGCTGCTGCACATGGAGTCGCACGAGGCGCGCAACACGCCGGCCGACCACCTGCTCGAGCACTACTCGACGTTCGAGGAGGTGCGCGAGCAGCGCTTCGACGGGCTGATCATCACCGGCGCCCCGGTGGAGCAGCTGCCGTTCGAGGAAGTCGACTACTGGCCCGAGCTCGTGCGGGTGATGGACTGGGCGCGCTCGAACGTCTACTCGACCCTGTACATCTGCTGGGGCGCCCAGGCCGGGCTCTTCCACTACTACGGCGTCCCCAAGCACGCGCTGCCCGAGAAGATGTTCGGCGTCTTCCCGCACACGCTGAGCTTCCGCCACGAGCGGCTGGCCCGCGGCTTCGACGACGTGTTCTACGCCCCGCACTCGCGCCACACCGAGATCCGCCGCGAGGACGTGCTGGCGGTGCGCGACCTGGTGCTGCTGTCGGAGTCGAGGGAGGCCGGCGTCTACATCGTGCTGAGCGCCGACCGGCGCCACGTGTTCGTGACGGGCCACTCGGAGTACGACCCGCTGACGCTGCAGGGAGAGTACGTGCGCGACGTGGGCAAGGGCCTGCCGATCGCCGTCCCGAGGAACTACTTCCCGGGCGACGACCCGGCCCGCGAGCCCGAGGTGCGCTGGCGCGCCCACGCCAGCCTGCTCTTCGCGAACTGGCTCAACTACTACGTCTACCAGCAGACGCCGTTCGACCTCGGCCGGATCCCGGAGTCGGCCGCGGGTCGCTGAGGCTCTTCAGTAGCGGCAGCGCGAGCGGTCGTCCTGCTCGAAGTAGGTCTTGTAGTTATTCGCCTTCGGGTCCATGCAGCCGACGAGGTCGAGCAGCTCCACCTTGCGGAACTCGACGGGGTGGCTCTCGGACTGCAGCGAGATCGAGCCCGACGCCAGCAGCCGGCCGTCCGGCTTCTGGGCGGGGTCGTGGTTCGTGACGTTGCCGCCGCCGACCTGCGGCTTCTCGTAGCTGAGCACCGGCTGGCCTTCGACGCGGTGCACGATCCGACCGTCCCCGTGCACCTCGACCTCGACCCGCACCCACTGGTCGCCGTCGTAGGTCTTCGAGCTCGAGTCGACGCAGTGCGCGGTCACGAGCCTGCCGGCCATCACGACGTTGGTGCCGGGCGTGCAGAGGTTCGCGGTCGAGCGCGCGGCGCCGTCGCCGCGGCCGCCGAGCAGCTGCACCTCGATCGAGATCGGGAAGTCCTGGTCCTTGCGCATGGTCGCGGCCGGCTGGCCGTGGATCATGATCCCGCTGTTGCGGAAGGCCCAGCCGGGGCCGTCCTGCGCCTGCGTGCCCGTGAAGCGGTACTCGACGGCGATCACGTAGTGCGAGAACGGCTTCTCGTAGAACAGGTGCCCGAAGCGCCCGGCGAAGGGCCCCTGGTAGCCGTCGTAGGAGACCTTGAGCACCCCGTTCTCCACCCGGAACGTGTTCGCGAAATTCACGCCCGGCTCGAAGCCGGTGATCTTCGGGATCCAGCCCGCGAGGCTCTTGCCGTCGAACAGCGCGAGCCACTCCTTGCGGTCCTTCGGCGCGACCGCGTCGGCGGCGTGGGCGAGCGCGGGCGCGAGGGCCAGCGTGACGATCAGGGCGGCGAGGCGCTTCATGGGCTTCTCCCGTGCAGGTTCCCGGGAGACTACTGCGCTTCGGCCACCGGAATCCAGCGCCGGGCAGCCCGTCTCGCTCCCGGCTGCTGTATGCTCCCCGGCCATGAACCAGTCGATCCTCTCGCGTGTGGTGGTGTCCCTGCTGGCCGCCGGCGGCGCGCTGGCCGCCACGCTGCCGACCCCGCCCCCGGGCCGCGGCGCCCGACTCCCCAGCGAGCGCGAGTGGCGCACGCACGGGGGCGATCCCGGGCACACGCAGCACTCCCCGCTGGCCCAGATCGACACGACGAACGTGAACCGCCTGAAGGTCGCCTGGACCTACCACACGGGGGACGCGAGCGGCGACGGGCGCTCCCAGATCCAGTGCAACCCGATCGTGGTGGACGGCGTGCTCTACGCCACCAGCCCGGGCCTGCACGCGTTCGCGCTCGACGCGGCGAGCGGCCGCGAGTTGTGGCGCTTCGACCCCTCAACGGCGGGGGCACGCGCCAACGCGCTCGGCGTCAACCGCGGCGTCGTCTTCTGGCACGACGGGAACGACCGCCGCATCCTCTACAGCGCCGGCCAGTACCTCTTCGCGCTCGACGCCAGGACGGGCCGACCCGTCGCCGGCTTCGGCAGCGGGGGGCGGGTCGACCTGACCCTGGGCCTCGGCCGCGACGCCACGGGCCTGGTCGTGCTGTCGACGACGCCGGGCGCCCTCTACCGCGACCTGCTGATCCTCGGCACGCGCGTCCACGAGGGGCCCGGCCCGTCCGCGCCGGGCAGCATCCGCGCCTACGACGTGCGCACGGGCGCCGTGCGCTGGACCTTCCACACCATCCCGCAGCCGGGCGAGTTCGGCCACGAGACCTGGCCGCAGGACGCCTGGAAGACCACGGGCGGCGCGAACGCCTGGAGCGGGATCAGCGTCGACACCGCGCGCGGCCTCGTCTTCCTGCCGACCGGCTCGCCCGCCTGGGACTTCTGGGGCGGCGACCGCCACGGCGCCGGCCTCTTCGGCAACTGCGTGCTCGCGCTGCACGCCGACACGGGAGAGCGCGCCTGGCACTTCCAGCTCGTGCACCACGACCTGTGGGACCGCGACCTGCCCCAGGCGCCGGTGCTCGTCGACGTGCTGCGCGACGGCCGCAAGGTGGACGCGGTGGCGCAGGCGACCAAGTCGGGGCACGTGTTCGTCTTCGACCGCGTGAGCGGCGCGCCCCTGTTCCCGGTCGAGGAGCGGCCGTTCCCGCCCTCCGATCTGCAGGGGGAGCAGGCCTGGCCCACGCAGCCGATCCCGACGAAGCCGCCGGCCTTCGCGCGCCAATCGCTGACGGAAGAGGGCCTGACCGACCTCTCGCCCGCCGCGCGCGCCGCGGTGCTCGAGCGGCTGCGGCGCGTGCGCAGCGGCGGGCAGTTCGTCCCGCCCAGCACGCAGGGCACCGTGATCTACCCGGGCTTCGACGGCGGGGCGGAGTGGGGC
>JBGASI010000432.1:0-4375 GCA_044229815.1 Vicinamibacteria bacterium
TCGAGCACGGCTGCGACCTGCCGGTGCAGGTCGCGCGCCGAGTCGAGATCACGGCCGAAGGGCTTCTCGATCACCACCCGCGACCAGGGCGAGCCGTGCGGGGCATGGAGCAGCCCGCTGTCGCGCAGCCCGGCGAGGATCGGCCCGAACGAGGCCGGCGGGACCGCGAGGTAGAAGAGGCGGTTGCCGCCAATGCCACGCGCCGCCTCGACGGCCAGCACGCGCTCGCGCAGCCCGGCCCAGCCGCCGGCGACGTTCACGTCGAGCGGCGCGGCCTCGACGAGCGGCGCGAAGGCCGACCAGGCCGCCTCGTCGAAGGGCTGCGTGCGCGAGAAGCGGGCGGTGGAATCGTGCAGCCGCTGCCGGTACGACTCGGAGCTGCCGACCGAGGTGCTGGTGCCCACGAGCGCGAAGGGCGCCGGCAGGTCGCCGCCGCGGGCGAGGTTGAACAGCGCGGGCACGATCTTCCGCTGCGCGAGGTCGCCCGTGGCGCCGAACAGCACGACCGTGCACGGATCCGGCGGGCGGCTGGGCAGAGAGGCCGGCGTCGGCTGGGCCTGCACGTGCAGCGTGGTGTCCATTGGCCAAGTTTACGGGAGGCGGGCCGGCCGGTGGCTCAACCCAGCCGGGCCGGACAGCCGCGCCCGGCGAGCGCCGCGAGCCAGGCCGCGGCCTGCTCGTCGGTCGCGCTCGGCCAGTCCGGGCCACCGCCACGGCCCAGGAGCGCGCGCTTGTCACGCTCGAGGGCGTGGTAAGGCATCACCTCGACCGCCTCGATGCCGCCGCCCGACCAGATGGCCGCGATCCCGTCGAGGTGCGCCGGCTCGTCGTTGACCCCCGGCACCAGCGGCACGCGCAGGATCACGCGCACGCCGCGCGAGAGGAGGCGGTCGAGGTTCTGCAGGATGCGCGTGCCGTCCGAGCCCGTGAGCTCGCGGTGGCGGTCCGAGCCGGTCGCCTTGTAGTCGAAGAGCACCAGGTCCACGAACGGCAGCACGGCCTCGAGGTCCTCGACCCGGCCCTCGCCCGAGGTGTCGAGGCAGGTCGGGATCGCGTGGTCCCTCGCGGCGGCGAGCAGGGCGCGCGTGAACTCCGGCTGCGAGAGCGGCTCGCCGCCCGAGACGGTGAGCCCGCCGCCCGAGCGCGTGTAGAACGCCCGGTCGAGCTCGACGACCGCCATCACCTCGGCGACCGTCATCTCCCGGCCGACCAGGGCCAGCACCCCGTGCTCGCAAGCCTCGACGCAGGTCCCGCAGGCGAAGCAGCGCGCGCGGTCGAGGACGTGGCGCCCCGCGCTCGCGAGGTGCCCGTCGTTCAGGCACGCCGGGGCACAGGCGAGGCAGTGGCGGCAGTCCTCCTGGGCGAAGGAGATCTCCGCCATCCCCCGCCACGACTCGGGGCTGTCGCACCAGGCACAGCGCAGCGGGCAGCCCTTCAGGAGGACGGTCGTGCGCTGGCCGGGGCCGTCGTGCAGCGCCGCACGCTGGATGTCGAGGACGAGGCCGCGCAGCGGGCGCTCGCCCTGGCCGGCAGGCAGGGTGGCCATCGGCTAGGGGAGCGTCCCGGTCTTGGGCGGCGCGGGGGCCGTCCACCTGCCTGTCTGGAGCATCGCGGTCGTTCGATGGTGCCACGGGTGGGCCCCGCTGAGATAGGCTTGGCCCGATTCGAGCCCGGAGGTTGGCCATGAGCTCAGGCATCACGCGCCGCGAGTTGGTCCGTCGAGGAGGGCTGCTGGCCCTGCCCGCCCTCGTTGGAGGCCGGGCGGCCACCGCCGCACCCGCGCCGCCGGGCGCGAGCGGGGTCCCCGGCGCCGGCCTGTACGAGTCGATCGGCGTACGCCCGTTCGTGAACGCCCGCGGGACCTACACGATCCTGACGGGCTCGACGATGCTGCCCGAGGCCCGCTCGGCCATGGGCGAGGCCTCGCGCCACTACGTGCACCTCGACGAGCTGGCCGAGGCCATCGGCAAGCGACTCGCCGAGCTGACGCGGGCCGAGTGGGGTCTGGTGACGACCGGCTGCGCCGCCGCGCTCACCCACGCGACGGCCGCCTGCGTGACCGGGGGCAACCCCGACCTGCACGTGCGGGTGCCGGACCTGCGCGGCTTCCCGAAGGACGAGTGCATCATCCCCACCCACTCGCGCAACGTCTACGACGCCGCCGTGCGCGCGGTGGGGGTGAAGGTGGTCGAGGTCGCGACGGCGGACGAGCTGGAGGCGGCCTTCGGGCCGCGCACCGCCCTCGTCTACATCCTGGCGGGACCGAATGCCGACGACGGTCCGCTCAGCACCAGGGCCATCTGCGCGGCGGCGAAGCTGCGCAACGTCCCAGTGGTCGTCGACTGCGCCGCGGAGATCCTCACCGTGCCGAACGTCCACCTGGAGCTGGGCGCCTCCCTCGTCACCTACAGCGGCGGCAAGTGCCTGCGCGGCCCCCAGGCCGCGGGCCTGCTGCTCGGCCGCAAGGACCTGGTGAAGGCCGCCTGGGTGGGCAGCGCTCCGCACCACGGCTTCGCGCGCGGGTTCAAGGTCGGCAAGGAAGAGGCGATGGCCATGCTGGCGGCGGTCGAGGCGTGGACGAAGCGCGACTACGAGGCCGAGATCCGGGTCTGGGCCTCCTGGCTCGACACGATCGCGAAGCGCCTCGCCCCGATCGCCGGCGTCACCAGCTCGGTGACGCCCGTCTCGGGGCTCTCGAACCGCATGCCCGTGCTCCAGATCCGCTGGGACCGCACGGCACTCGGCACGACCGGCGAGGCGGTGGCGAAGCTGCTGTTCGAGAGCGAGCCGCGCATCTCGGTCTTCCCGGCGCGCGGCAAGACCGAGGGGAACGAGACCGGCCTCACGATCGGCCCCTACATGATGGCGCCGGGGGAGGAGAAGGTGGTGGCCGAGCGGCTCTTCGCCGTGCTCAAGGCCCCGCCACGGGTCGAGGAGCCGCCGCGGGTGGCCCCGGCGGCGGACCTCTCCGGCTCCTGGGAGGTGAGGATCCAGTACGCGGCGAGCGTTTCGACGCACCGCCTGCACCTGCGGCAGCGCGGCGGCGAGCTCGACGGCGCCCACCAGGGCGACTTCGTGTCGCGCGACCTGCGGGGCACGATCGACGGCGACGCGGTGCGCATCCGCAGCTCCTGGGATCACGGCGACTCGCTCAGCTACACGTTCACGGGCCGGCTGAGCGGCGACGAGATCACCGGCGACGTGAACCTCGGCGAGTATCTCGACGCGCGCTTCTCCGCGAAGCGCCACGTCCCGGGGAGGGCCTGAGCCATGAACAGCCGAGCGCTTTGCGTCGCCGTGCTGCTGCTTCTCTCCGGAGGCGCGATGGCCGAGACGAAGTACGACCTGTTGCTGCAGGGCGGGCACGTGATCGACCCGAAGAACGGCACGAGCGCCGTGCGCGACGTGGCGATCGCCGGCGGGAGGATCGCCGCGGTGTCGCCGCGGATCGACCCCGCCGAGGCCGCGAAGACGGTGGACGTCTCGGGCCTGTACGTCACGCCGGGCCTGATCGACATGCACGTCCACGTCTACGCGGGCACCGGCGAGCGCGGCTCGTACGCGGGCGACAACAGCCTCTACCCTGACGGCTTCACGCTGCGCGCGGGCGTGACGACGGTCGTGGACGCCGGCTGCGCCGGCTGGCGCAACCTCGCGGACTTCAAGGACCGCATCGTCGACCGCTCCCGCACGCGGGTCCTCGCCTTCCTCAACATCGTCGGGAGCGGCATGCGCGGCGCCAAGTACGAGCAGGACCTCGCCGACATGGAGGCGAAGCCGACGGGCGAGGCGGCGCTGCGGAACAAGGGGCTGGTGGTCGGGATCAAGACGGCGCACTACGAGGGGCCGGAGTGGGCGCCGGTCGAGCGCGCGGTCGAAGCGGGGACGATCGCCGGCGTGCCGGTGCTCGTCGACTTCGGCGCGAACAAGGCCGAGCGGCCGCTGGCGGAGCTGGTCACCCGGAAGCTGCGCCCCGGCGACATCTACGCGCACATGTACTCGGGGCTGCGCGGCGAGCTGACGCCGGAGGGCCACACCAACCCGGGCATGGTGGAGGGCCGCAAGCGCGGAGTGCTGTTCGAGGTCGGCCACGGCGGCGGCAGCTTCGCCTGGTACGTGGCGACGCCGCTGGTGAAGGAGGGCTTCCTGCCGGACGTGATCTCGACCGACCTGCACATCGGCAGCATGAACACCGGCATGAAGGACCAGCTCAACGTGATGAGCAAGTTCCTGGCCCTCGGCCTGTCGCTCGACGACGTGATCGCGCGCTCCACCTGGAACCCGGCGCGGGCGATCCGGCAGGAGCAGCTGGGGCACCTCTCGGTCGGCGCCCCGGCGGACGTGACGGTGCTCGGCGTGCAGAGCGGGCGCTTCG
>JBGASI010000433.1:0-4372 GCA_044229815.1 Vicinamibacteria bacterium
GGAGCCGGTCCTGGGGCGCCAGGGCCACGTCGTGGCGGCGACCTTCCACCCGGAGCTGTCCCGCTCGCTCGCCCTGCACCGCTACCTGGCCGGGCTCGCCGAGCGGGCGCAGCCCTCGCGCGCGGGCGCGCGGCCGCGCGCCGAGGCCGCCGGCTAGACGCCGAGCACCACCGTCCACGGCCGGACCCGCCAGCTCGTGACGAGACCGCCCTCGACGTACGGGTCGCTCTTCACGAAGGCCTCGACCTTCGCCGCGTCGTCCACTCGAAACACGAGCAGCGCGCCGTCGACGGGATCGGCGAACGCCCCGCCCAGCACGAGCTCCCCGCGCTCGAGCGCCGCCCGGGCGAGGGCCAGGTGGGCTTCCCGGAAGGGCGCCCGCCGCTCGACGGCGTTCTCGACGTAGTCGTACATCAGCACGTAGTACACGGGAGGCCTCCCTCGTGCGCCGCCGGCCCGGGACGCCAGTCCCGGGCGCGGACGCTCAGGCGCCGAACTGCCGCAGGTGGTGCTCGGAGTGCTTGTGCATCAGCACGCCCCACTCCTGGCGCGTCAGCGGTCCGAACAGCGGGTGCGCGGGGCCCGGCCCGCTCGCCGGTCCCTTCCCCATCCGGTCGACCAGCGCCAGCAGCGCCCGCCGGTGCTCCTCGAGCGACTCGGCCGGCGCGGCCAGCAGCTCGGGCGCCGTGGGCGCGCCCTTCGGGAAGGGCAGCACGTAGAGGATCAGGTGCTTGAGCGGGAAGACCTGGAACACGCGCCGGCCCCGGGGCTTCACCGGCAGCTCGCCCAGCCCCATCAGGGCCGACTGCACCAGGTGGGCGAGCATGCGGTCGACGCTCAGGCGCCCCCAGCGCGCGGTCGCCGACGGCGTCAGCGACTCGACGCGGCGGCGCAGCGCGGCGCGATCGGCCTCGTTCAGCACGGATCTCATGCTCGCGGTCCCCCGTTGGACGCCTGCGTCACCGGTCTCCGCGCCTGCCAGGCGAACAGGCGCAGTTCCTCTCCGGACAGTTGCACCGTGCCCTCCGGCACGAAGCCGAGCTTCGCCAGCAGGCGGATCGACGGCACGTTCTCCGGCGACGTGATCGCCAGCACCCGGTCGAGCCGGCCCGCGACGCGCACCTCCTCGAGCACGGCCGAGGCCGACTCGAAGGCGTAGCCGTTCGCCCAGGAGCGCGGCAGGAACGCGAAGCCGAGATCCGCCCCCGGCAGCGTGTCGCGCCGGACCAGCCCGCAGATGCCGAGCGGCGGCCCGCCCTGCTTCGGCTCGACGGCGAGCAGACCGAAGCCGTGGCGCGCGTAGCTCGCGAGTGGCCCGCTCTCGATGTAGCGCCGCGCGTCGTCCTCGCTGCGCACGCCCTTGTCCCCGATGTAGCGCAGGAAGGACGGCTCGTTCAGCAGCTCGCGGATGAAGGCGGCGTCGTGCGTCGACAGCGGCCGCAACCGCAGGCGGGCGGTCTCGATCGACGGCAACGGCCCCGGCGAGCCGCTCACGCGCGCCGGGACAGCAGGCCCACGACCCCGGCCACCACGAGCAGGTGGCCGGCGAAGCCGAGGGCGGACGCGAGAGTGAGGCCCGGGCCGAGCGACGCGAGCCCCGGACCCGCGATCCGCGGCAGCAGGCGGAAGAAGGTGGCGACCAGCGCCTGCAGCCCGAAACCGGCCATCAGGACGCCCGCCCACGGCAGGCGGCCGAGCCGGGTGGCGCAATAGCCCGCGGCGCCGAGCGACACCAGCACCGACAGCCAGCCGATCCCTTCGCGAACGATCGCGTCCATCTAGCCTCCGATCGGCGGGTCCTGTTCGTGGCCTTGGCCGCCGCCGCCGAGCCACCGCTTGGCCTCGGCCACCGTCGGGAAGACGCGCACGTCCAGGCCCCGGTTCCGGCAGGCGGTCTCCCAGAAGCGCGCCTCCGTCGTCGCCGCCGGGAGCGCCGGCAGCACGATCGCCTCGCGGAAGCCGCCGTCCAGGCGGGCCGCCTCGGCCATCCGCGCGAGGTCGTAGAGGTCCACGACGGAGTGGCCTCCCTCGAGCGAGCTGAGGTCGCCGAGGAAGCGCCAGCAGCGGTGCCGCCGCGCCAGGGCGAGCGTCGCCTCGACCGCGGCCTGCAGCGACTCTCCCGGCACCACGCCGCTGTAGACGGTCAGCACCGCATCGACGTCCGCGAGAAAGGAAACACTCCAGGGCATCCCGGGTCCCCCTGCTGGTCGACGACTAGGGTACCGCAGGATGCGACCGCCGATTGCCCCGAACGGGCTCGTTCCCCCCGGGCGCCGGGGCCCGGTCGGGCGAGTGGCTCAGTACTGTGCCCAGACGTAGCGCACGGGACAGCCGAGAACCGCCTCGAGCTGCTCCTGCACTTCGAGCGGCGGCAGGGACGGCAGCCGCGGGTTCATGACGCTGATCTCGAAGGACGCGACACCGGCGACGGGGTCGAAGCGCAGCCGCGAGAAGGGGACCAGCTTGCGGCAGCAGGGCAGGCTCGCGCGCACGTCGCCGGCGCCCCGCTGCGCGAGCTCGTTCGCGAGCGGCGACCACCACCCGGCCCGGGCGCCGGCTGCCGCGGGGTCCCGAAGGTCGAGGCGCGCCCCGCAGGCCGGGCACACCGCAGCCTGCAGGTGCGCGCCCGGGTCGATGAACACGGGCTGGGCGTACCGCTTCGTGAGGATCTCGTCGGCCCCGTCGAAGGCCGGCGCCACCACCTCCAGCACCTGGGCGACCACCTCGTCCGAGGGCACCAGGTTCTCGTCGGCGGGGATGATCCGCAGGTAGCTGTCGGACAAGCTCGACCTCCCGGGCAACGGGTCGGACGTGGACGAGCCCCGGGATCGGGGCCAGACGGCGTTCAGCGACCGCGCAACTCGATCAGCCATCGCCGCGCGACGAAGAAGAGCGCGGTCGAACAGGCAAACGACAGGACCAGCGTGATGCCGGAGCCGAGGAAGGGCCCGACCATGTCGTCGATCATCCAGCCGGCCAGCGAGGCCACCAGGCCGGCGGCGAGCGAGGGCACGGGCGACTCCTTCGGCTGGTCGGCGACACCAGCCCTCAAGCCTCGATGGTACCCCCTTCGGGTCGGCGGGGTCCCGGCCGGGCGAACAGCAGGCCCAGGTTCGGCGCCTGCGCCTCCGTGGCCGAGAGCTGGAGGGCCACCAGGAACTCGACGTACGACCGCGCCGGGTCGCCCTCGTCGTCGACCGCCGAGCACGGGAGGGCGTCGGCGATCGTCGCGGCCCAGTCGGCGCCCTTCAGGGCCTCCCAGCGCGGGCCGAGGGCGCTCCCGTCGTCCGGAAGCGGACCGGCCTCGAGCCGGGCGAGCAGTCGCCCGACCGCAGCCACCGCGTTGGCCGCCTCGTCCGGCGTGAGGACCCGGCGCTCCTCCGCGAGAAACGCGAGCCCCGCGATCGAGCAGGCCTCGCACAGGGCGAGCGTCAGGTCCAGGTGCCACCCGCCCGTGGAGGCGTCCGTCCGCAGGCAGCCCCCGTCCCCCGGACCGGCCGCCTCGGCCAGCAGGGCGTCCGCCTCCCGGCCGCCGGCCGGGCCGGTCGTCCGCGCCGGCAGCGGCAGGAGGTAGACCACGATCCGCTCCTCCAAGCGTCCTACTCCGCCCGCACGCCCGTGAGGACGTGGAAGGCTCCCCGCGAGTCGGCCCCCGAGCGCAACGACCTCACCTCGAAGGACGCGGCCGCGAAGGCTGCCGTGAGCGCCTCCGTGGAGTGGAGCGCGAACCCATGGCGATCGAGTCCAACGCGCGCGATGTCCGCGGCCGACACGTAGCCGAGCACCAGGCGCCCGTTGGGGCGCAGGACGCGCCGCAGCTCCGCGAGGCCCGCGGCGAGGTCGGGCCAGAAGTAGACCGTGTTGACCGAGCAGGCCTTGTCGAACTGCGCGTCGCCGAAGGGGAGCGCCTCGACGCTCCCCCGTTCGAGAACCAGGCGCCCCGCGGCGATCTCGCCCGACAGGCGCTTGCGCGCGAGGGCCAGCATCTCGTCCGACAACTCGACGCCCGTCACGAGACCGGCCGACGCCTCCCCGCAGAGCCGTTCGAGGAGCGCGCCGCCGCCGAACCCGACCTCCAGCGCACGGTCGCCGGGGACGACGGCCAGCTCCTGGCGCACCAGGTCGTTGTGGTCTGCGGTGGTGCGGTTGAGGAAACGCCCCATCACGTAGCGCCCGAAGAGCCCGGACGGCCGGCCCAACTGCCGGGCCATGAAGCGGGGGATCACAGCGCCTTCATCTCGGCGATCCGGGCCTTCACGAGCTTGCGGATGAGCGTGGCCGGCAGCACCTTCTCCGGCTGGAACCGGATGCTGCCCTTGCTCGTCTCGTAGCCGGCCAGCTCCGCCCGGTGCGCGGCGACCGTGCTGCCGCT
>JBGASI010000434.1:0-4367 GCA_044229815.1 Vicinamibacteria bacterium
AACAGCACCGGCAACGCCTTCGCCGACGCCCTCCTCGGCAACTTCCGCAGCTACAGCGAGGCGCAGCTCGACCCGATCGGGCTCTTCCGCTTCTGGCAGTTCGAGGCGTTCGTGACCGACAGCTGGCGCGTCACGCCGAACCTCAGCGTCGAGCTGGGCGTCCGCTACACGTACCACTACCCGACCATCACGGCCGGCAACAACCTCACGGCCTTCGACTCCGGCGCGTACGATCCGGCGCAGGCGGTCACTGTCAACACGAACGGCACGCTCGTGCCCGGCAGCGGCAACCGCTACAACGGCCTCGTCCGCCCCGGCGAGGTGCCCGACAGCCAGGTGGCCGACGTGCCGAACGCGGGCAGCCCCGCCGTGCAGTCGATCCCGATCGCCGACAGCCGCGGCATCTACGAGCCGCAGCACCTCTTCATGCCGCGCGGCAGTTTCGCGTGGTCGCCCGGCGGCGACACCAAGACGTCCGTCCGTGGCGGAATCGGCCTCTACTACGACCGCCCCGAGGGCAACTTGTACTTCGGTCTGCCGAACAACCCGCCGTTCGCCCTCAGTGCGTCCTACGAGAACGGCAACCTCGCCAACCCCGGCGGGGCCGCGGTGCCCGCGCTCGCGCCGTGGGGCAGCATGCAGTCGGTCTCGACGGGCTTCAAGATCCCGCGCCAGTGGAACTGGAGCTTGAGCCTGCAGCGCGAGCTGCCGTGGTGGGGCCTGTTCGGCGAGATCGCCTACGTCGGCGCCGACGGCTCCAACCTGATGCGGCGGCCGGACATCAACCTGCCGTCCTTCGCCGACCGCGAGGCGAACGCGGCCGGGCCGAAGTACAACACGAACTACCTCCGGCCGTACAAGGGCTACGCGGACATCCAGATGGGCCTCTCCGACGCGAGCTCCAGCTACAACGCCCTGCAGGTGTTCCTCAGCAAGCGGCGCGGGGACCTCAACTTCACGCTCAACTACACGTATGGCTCGTCCAAGGACAACGGCAGCGGCAACTTCGACAACCCGGCGGACGGTCCCGAGGACATCGACTACTACTGGGGCCCGAGCGACTTCTACCGCAAGCACATCTTCGTGGGCACGTGGAGCTACCGCCTGCCGTTCTTCAAGGACAACCGCGGCTTCCTCGGCCAGGCCCTGGGCGGCTGGGAGGTCTCGGGCATCACCCGCTACCAGACGGGCGCGCCGCTCACGGTCACCGGCCCGACCTCGATCGGCGGCCGCCGGGCCGACTACGTCGGTGGCGACCCGTACGCTGCCGACCTGATCAACCCCACGACCGGCGCGGTCCAGTGGCTCAATCGCGCCGCGTTCGCCCCGGCCCCCGAGGGCCGGCGCGGCAACAGCGAGCGCGGCCAGTTCAACGGCCCGTCGTACAGCGTCTGGGACATCTCGCTGCGCAAGCAATTCGTCATCAGCGACGACGTCAAGGTCCAGATCCTGGCCGACTTCTTCAACGTCTGGAACCATGTCAACTGGGCCAACCCGAACACCGACCTCAATTCGGCCAGCTTCGGGTTGATCACCGGAGTCACGGGACAGCCGCGCAACATCCAGCTCGGCGCCCGCGTGATCTTCTAGACCGTTCCCCTTTGCCGGGGCGGGAGTCCCTCCACTCCCGCCCCGGCCGTTTCCATCCAGAGCTCCGTCCGGAGACAATTCGCTCCACCATGGCCGACCCTGGCTACACACGCATCGCGACGCTGCGCACGGCCGAGGCCTTCCGCCGCCACGTCGCCGGCCTCGGCGTGACGCTGCCGTTCGACGACACCCTGCTGGCGGGTCCTGCCTCTCCCCTCTCGCGGCCGCTCGAGGCCGACGGCCTGCGCGCCGGCAACCGCTGGTGCGTGCTGCCGATGGAGGGCTGGGACGGGACCGCCGCGGGCCTGCCCAGCGAGCTGACCGAGCGGCGCTGGCGCCACTTCGGAGCCTCGGGCGCCAAGCTCGTCTGGGGCGGCGAGGCGGCGGCGGTGCGCCGCGACGGCCGCGCCAACCCCTGCCAGCTCGTGATGGACGACACCAGCTGGGAAGCGGTCGCCCGCCTGCGCGAGGCGCTCGTCGCCACCCACGAGCAGCGCTTCGGCAACGGCGCGGCCTCCGACCTCGTGGTCGGCCTGCAGCTGACGCACTCGGGGCGCTACTCCAAGCCGAACGAGTGGGACCGGCCCGAGCCGCTGTGCGCCTTCCGCCACGACGCGCTCGACCGCCGCTTCCCCGGCGGCGTGCGCGTGCTCAGCGACGAGGAGCTCGACCGCCTGAGCGAGGACTTCGTGGCCGCGGCCGTGCGCGCGCAGCGCGCCGGCTTCCAGTTCGTCGACGTGAAGCACTGCCACGGCTACCTCGGCCACGAGTTGCTGGCCGCGCGCGAGCGGCCGGGCCGCTACGGCGGCAGCCTCGAGAACCGCACGCGCTTCCTGAGCACGATCGTGGACGGCATCCGCGCCGAGGCGCCCGGCCTGCGCGTCGGCGTGCGCTTCTCGGCCTTCGACACGGTGCCCTTCCGCAAGGACGAGGCGGGGCGCGGCGTCCCCGAGCGCGACGCCGCGGGCTACACGCAGGCCTTCGGCCTGCTCGGGGGCGACATGGACGCCGCCCTGGCCGACGCCCGCGAGCTGCTCGGGAGGCTGCGCTCACTCGGCGTGCGCTGGACCTGCATCAGCGCCGGCAGCCCCTACTACAACCCCCACCTGCAGCGGCCGGCTCTGTTCCCGCCGAGCGACGGCTACCTGCCGCCGGAGGACCCGCTGGTGGGCGTCGCCCGCCAGATCGACGCGACCGCACGGCTCAAGGCCCTGTTTCCCGACATGGTGCTCGTCGGCTCGGCCTACAGCTACCTGCAGGAGTGGCTGCCGAACGTCGCCCAGCCCGTGGTCGCCGACGGCGCCGCCGACGCCGTGGGCCTCGGGCGCATGGTGCTCTCCTACCCGGAGCTGCCGGCGGACGTCCTGGCGGGCCGGCCCCTCGACCGCAAGCGCATCTGCCGCACGTTCAGCGACTGCACGACCGCGCCGCGCAAGGGCCTGGTCTCGGGCTGCTACCCGCTCGACGCCTTCTACGCCGCGCGGCCCGAGGCGGGACGGCTGAAGGCGGAGAAGGCCGCGCTGCGCTCATGAGCGCGCCCGCCACGCCGCCAGCCGCGCGCGAGCTGCGCCGCAGCCAGGCCCTCGCCGTCAGCACAGCCTTCCTGGCGCTGTTCTCGATCGTCGGCCTGGCCCTGTACGGCCTGCCGTTCTTCTACGACTTCTTCGTCAAGGACCTCGGCTGGACGCGGCAGCAGGTCACCTCGGGCAACGCGCTGTCGAAGCTGGTGATCGGGCCGCTGTTCGGCTTCCTGGCCGGCACGATCGTCGACCGCTTCGGCCCGCGCCGGCTGATGCTGTTCGGCATCCTGGTCGCGGGGCTCGCGCTCGTGGGGCTGGGCGGCACCGCCACGCTGCTGGCCTTCTACGTCTTCTACCTGATGAACGCCCTCGGCAACGTGTGCGGCGGCCCGCTGCCGAACCAGGTGCTGCTCTCGGGCTGGTTCTCGGCCGGGCGGGGCAAGGCGATGGGCGTCGCCTACCTCGGCATCGGCATCGGCGGCATGCTCGTGCCGCAGGTGGCCCACGCCCTGGAGGCCGCGCTCGGCTGGCGCACGGCGCTCGCGACGCTGGGCGTGCTGATGATCGTGGTGGCGTTCCCGGCCGCCTGGTTCGTGCGCGAGCCCGCTCGGCTCGCCAGCGCGGCCGCGCACGGCGTGGCCGGGGCGGCCGACAGCGCCGCAGCGGGCGCGGCGTCGATCGGCGCCGTGCTGCGCCAGCCCGCCTTCTACCTGCTCGCGATCGGCAGCATGGCCTCGATCGGGGCCGTGGGCGGGACGATGCAGAACCTCAAGCTCTACCTGACCGGCGACCGCGCGCTCGGCCAGGGCGACGCGGCGAACGTGCTGTCGATCGTCCTGTTCGGCAGCCTCGCCGGCCGGGTGCTGATGGGCTGGCTCGCCGACCGCTGGCCACGCAAGCGGGTGATGCTGCTCATCTACCTGATCGTCGCCGCCTCGATACCCCTGCTGGCGCAGGCGCCGTCGCGCCCGGCGCTCTGGCTGGCCGCGCTCGTGTTCGGCATCGGCCTCGGCGGCGACTACATGATCATCCCGCTGATGGCGGCCGACCTTTTCGGCCTGCGGCTGATGGGCCGCGTCATGGGCATCGTGCTGACGGCGGACGGCGTCGCGGAGGCCGTCGTGCCGATGCTGGTCGCCAGCGTGCGCGACCGTGCCGGCAGCTACGGCCCGGGCTTCGCCGTGCTCGTGGGCCTCGCCTTCGTCGGGGCCGGCGCCGTGGCATTCCGGCCGCGTAAGGCCCGCCAGTAGGGAGAAC
>JBGASI010000435.1:0-4362 GCA_044229815.1 Vicinamibacteria bacterium
GGTGAGCGGCGATCCCGAGATCCTCGGCCTCGACACCGACACCGCCTCCAACCGCGCCGCGGTGGCGCGCACGGCCTCGAACAGCCCGCCGGCCATCAGCTTCAGCCGCAAGATGTACCAGCGCGGGATGCGCACCGTGTCGTGGCAGGCGGACGACCCGAACGACGACGCGCTGTCCTACGACGTGCAGTACCGCGCCCTGGGCGACGAGCGCTGGCGGCCGCTGCGCCGCGGCCTCACCGAGCCCGTCCTCGCCTGGGACACCTCCACCGTGCCGAACGGGCGCTACGTCGTGCGCGTGACCGCCTCGGACGCCCCGGGCAACCCGCCGGCGTTCACGCTGACGGCTTCGAGGGACAGCGGGTCCTTCCAGGTCGACAACGCTGCGCCGACGGTGGCGGCCACGCTGGAGCCGGGTCGTCCCGGTCGCATCCGCGCCGTGGCGCGCGACGACAGCCCCGTGCGCCGGCTCGAGTTCGCGGTCGACGCCGGGGACTGGCAGGAGGTGCCGGCGAAGGACGGGATAGCGGACTCACAGGAGGAGGAGTTCGAGATCGTGCTCCCGCCCGCGGCGCAGGCCGGCAGCCGCGTGGTCGTGCTGCGCGCCACCGACATCCTGGGCAACGTCGCCACCGTCCGTGTCGACGTGCCCTGAGGTCCGCGTGCAGGCGCTCGTCGTCCGTGCGGGCGCGCTCGGGGACCTCGTCCTGCTGCGCCGCGCGGTCCACGCGCTGCGCGCGGCCGGGTACGGGGTCGACCTGCTCGCCCCGCCGGCCGGCCGGGCTCTCGTCGGGCCCGGCGCGGTCGACGCGCTCCTGCCGTGGGACGCGCCGGAAACCACCCAGTTCCTGGCCGGGGAGGAAACGGCCGGCCCGCTCGCCGAGGCGTTGCGCCGCGCCGACGTGGTCGTCGCCTTCACCCGCTCCGCTGCGGTGGCCGACGCCCTGCGCGCCCGTTGCCGCCGCGTCCTCGTCCACGACCCCGCGCCGCCGGCCGGCGGGCCTCACGCCTCCGAGTGGCTGGCCAAGGCCCTCGCGCCCCTCGACCTGACCGCCCCTGGCCCTCTGCCCGACCTCGCCTTTCGCCCCGAAGAGCGGAGCGCAGCCGACGCGTTCGCCGAGCGCCTGCCCGAAGGCTTTCTCGCCCTCCACCCCGGCAGCGGCTCACCCACGAAGAACTGGCCCGCAGACCGCTTCGCGGCCCTCGCGCAGCGACTCTCCCCCGAGCGCCCCTGGCTCCTCGTCCTCGGCCCGGCCGAGACGGCCCCCGCCCGTCTCCCCCACGCCGTCGTCGCCCGCGACCTGCCGCTGCGCGTTCTCGGCGCCCTGCTCTCCCGCGCCGGTCTCTTCGTCGGCAACGACTCCGGCGTCGCCCACCTCGCCGCCGCGTGCGGCGCCCCCACCCTCGCCCTCTTCGGCCCCACGGACCCCGCCCTCTGGTCCCCCGTCGGCCGCGCGGTCCGCTGCCTGAAGTCGAATGCCCCCGGCCCGCCCGCGTTCAGCGTGGACGAGGTCGCCGAGGCCGCTGCCGAAGCCTCTCGGATGATCACGCCGGCGAACGGCGCATGAAGGCCTTTTCGTAGAACCGACCGACCCCTCCTCCGCTGCCGACCTGCGCCGCGCCTTGCGACCCGAGAAGCATCCACTCGTACGCCGTCTGCACCTTCACGCCGGCGGCGGAATACTGCGCTTGGCCGGGAAGCGGAGCTCGGACTTCCGATGGCGCGGCCCCGTCGCTTCGCCGCTTCCCCGCTTCCCCGCCTACGTCAGCGGGGCGTGGATCTCCACGCGCGAGATCAGCCGGTAGACGCTGACGGCGACGGGGCGGCCGCGGTAGCGGACCGGCTCGAAGCGCTGGCGGCGCAGGGCGTCGACGACGGCGCTGGCGGCGGCGGAGTTGCCGCCGAGGATCGTCACGTCGGCGACGGAGCCGTCGCGGGCCACGACGGTCTCGAGGAAGAGCGTGCCCTCGCCGCGGCCGGCCAGCATCTCGGTCGGGAGGTCGACGGCCGTCGTCTCGCGCGGCAGGTCCACGTCCGCGGACGGGAAGAGGGGGTTGCCCTCGGTGCCGGAGGCCGGGGTGGCGCGCCAGGCGCCGGGGGCGAAGTGGACCTCGGGCAGCGGGCCGGAGTCGAGCGCGAGAACGCCCGCGAGCACGCACACCAGCACGAGCACGGCGGGCACGAGGCTCGGCAGCATGAACGGGCGCGCCGCCGAGAAGCCGCGGAACAGGTATGCCAGCGCGGGCTGGCGGGTCTCGATCTCGAGCCGGTCGAAGACCCGTGTCGCCATGGACTCGGGCGCCTCGAGCCGCGGCAGGGCGGACAGCAGCCGCCCGACCTCGCGCAGTTCCTCGGCGCGGCGCGCACAGCCCGCGCAGGACTCGACGTGCGCCCCCACGGCCCGCGCGTCGCGGGGCGAGAGGGCGCCGTCGACCCAGTCGGACAGGCGGCTGAGCACTCGGTGGCACGTCATCATCGCTCACCTTCCTCCAGCAGCCCGGCCAGGCGCTGTCGCAGCGCTTCGCGGGCCCGCGACAGCCGGCTCTTCACCGTGCCGTCCGGAATCCCGAGGGCCGTGGCCACCTCCTCGCAGGAGAGGCCTTCCACCTCGCGCAGCACGAGCACCGAGCGCTGCTCGAAGCTGAGCTCGAGCAGGGCCTGCTGCACTCGCGCGGAGCGCTCGCGGCGGCGCGTCTCCTCGTACGGGTTCCCCGGCCAGGCCGCGCGGCCCTCGCCGGTCGCTGCGAACTGCTCGTCGAGCACCTCCTGCTTGTCGCGACCGCGGCGCTGCCAGAAGCGGCGGCGGTTGTGGCAGTGGTTCACGACGATCCGGTAGATCCAGGTCTTCAGCGAGCTGCGCCCCTCGAAGCGCCCGAGCTGGCGGTAGACCTGCAGGAACACCTCCTGGGCCACGTCCCGGGCCTCTTCCCCGTCGCCGAGCAGTCGCGCCGAGAGGTTGAAGACCATGCCCTCGTGCAGAGCCACCAGCCGGGCGAACGCGGCCGGGTCGCCGCCGCGGCAGCGGGCGACCAGCTCCCGGTCGCGGGCCGGCCCTGCGAGGGCGTCCAGCTCGACGAGAGGTACCTCAGCCGCGCCCATGGCGATTCCCGTTCGATCCATTGGACACCACCCCGGCTCCGGGGGTTCCCTCGTCGATGGTACCGCGAGCGGAGGCGGCTATTCCGCGGAATCGCCCATCCCGGCGACCCCGCGGCGCGCGACGACGGCGGCGGCGGTGCCGAGGCCGGCCAGGACGGCCAGCACCACGAGGCCCACGGCGGTCGTCCAGTCCGCGACGCGCGCCGGCTGCAGGATCGCCAGCGCTCCCTGCCCCGCCCCGGGCGCGAAGGCCCGCCCGGCGCGCAGCGCCGAGAGCCCCCCGACGAACGCCATGCCGCCCAAACCGCCCGCCCAGGCCACAGCCGCCCCGACGAGCGCCCGCAGGGCGAGGCCCGCCCGCGAGACGGGCGCGCCACGACTCGGGGCCTGCACCTCGAACTCCACGTCGCGCACGCCCCACGGCACGAAGCGGCCCAGCATCACCATGCCCGGGATGCCGAAGAGCACCGTCAGCACGAAGAAGTCGCGCCAGCCGAGCGCGGCCGCCATCACCCCGGCGACCGGGCCCGAGAGCACGCGCGGCAGCGTGAAGAGGCTCGAGAGCAGCGCGTACTGCGTGGCGGAGAAGCGCTTCTGCGTCAGCCGCAGCAGCAGCACGCCGAAGGCCCCGGTGCCGAGGCCGCTCGAGCCGAGCTCGAACGCCTGCGCCGCGTACATGACGGGCCGGTTCACACCCACCTGCGCGACCGCCGCGTAGCCGAGGTTCGAGACCATCTGCAGGCCGCCGAAGATCCACAGCGCGCGGCCGAGCCCGATGCGGTCGGTCAGCAGGCCGCCCGCCAGCGTGCCCGCGACCGCGGCGACCTGCCCGATCGTGGCCGTCGCGATGCCCACGTCGAAGTCGCCGAAGCCCACCTGCACCAGGAACGGGCGCGTCAGGGCCTGGGTGAGGTTGTCGCTGAGCTTGAAGAGCACGACGAAGGCCAGGATCTCGAGCGCGCGGTGCTGCGCGAGGAAGCCGACGAACGGGCCCCAGACGGCCTCGCGCAGCGTGCGCGGCGGCGCGGGCAGGGCGGGGGGCTCGGGCGCCTTCCAGGCCACCACCATCATCGGCAGGTAGAGCAGCGCGAGCAGCACGTTGACGAAGGCCCACGACGTCTGCGCCGCGAGCGTGATCGAGACGCCGCCCGCCACCAGCATGCCCGCGCGGTAGAGGGCGGCCCGCGCCCCGACGGCCAGCCCCTCCTCGCCCCGCTCCAGCACCTCGACCGCGTAGGCGTCGATCGCGATGTCCTGCGTGG
>JBGASI010000015.1:0-19796 GCA_044229815.1 Vicinamibacteria bacterium
GTGAGCTGGTAACACGACAGGTGCCCTGGCCCGAGCGCGACGGCCGTCGCCAGCTCGCGCCGCCAGTCCTCGGGCGTCTGGCCGGGCAGCCCGAAGATCAGGTCGACCGAGACGGTGTCGAAGCCCGCCGCCCGCGCGGTCTCGACCGCGGCCCGCGCCTGCAGCGCGGCGTGCCGGCGGCCCAGGAAGCGAAGCGCGTCGTCGGAGAACGACTGGACCCCGAGGGACAGGGTGCGCACGCCGAGGCCCCGCCAGGAGGCGCACGCGTCGGGCGTCACGTCCTCGGGGTTGGCCTCGAGGAAGATCCAGGGCCGCGCGAACGACAGCTGCGCGCGGCAGGCGTCGAGCACGAGCGCGAGGTCGTGCGCCGGCAGGAGCGACGGCGTACCCCCGCCGAAGTACACCGTGTCGAACGGCCGAGGGTCCATCCAGTCGCGCGCGGCCAGGGCCGCCTCGGCGACGAGGTGCTGGACGAACCGCTTTCGGGCGGGGACGCCCGCCTTGAGGACCGAGAAGTCGCAGTACGGGCAGACCGCCGAGCAGAAGGGGATGTGCAGGTAGAGCCCCGGGGCCCCGGTTGGTCTTGCCGACGACAGAGCGGTCGCCATCCCGCTTCGACCATACCACCGGCGTCGGGGTCGGACGCCCGCCGCCGCGGTACGCTTGGGGCATGCTCCCCTGGATCACCGTCGACGAGACGCGGACCGACGACGGCACAGTGCTCACGCTGGCGCGGCGCGGCACCGAGTGGGAGGTGCGCTTCGACGGCCTCGTGCTGATGTCGAACCGGGCCCACGGCTCGGAGGACGAGCTGGCGCGCCTCGCGTTCGCGAAGGTGCCGCAGGCGAGGACGGTGCTGCTCGGGGGGCTCGGGCTCGGGTTCTCCCTGCGCGCGACCCTCGACCTGCTGCCTGCTCGCGGGAAGGTGGTGGTGGCCGAGCAGTCCTCGTCGGTGGTGGACTGGAACCGCGCCCACGTGGGCGACCTCGCGGGCCAGCCGCTTCGGGACCCGCGCGTCACGCTGCGCGTGGGCGACGTCCGCAGGCGGATCGTCGAAGCCCGCGCGCTCTACGACCTGATCCTGCTCGACGTCGACAACGGGCCGGCGTCGCTCATCCACGAGGCAAACGCGGGGCTGTACGACGCCTCCGGGATCGTCGCGTGCCACGTCGCGCTCCGGGAGCGCGGCGCGCTCGCGGTGTGGGCCACGGGACCGGACGATCGCTACCTGCGCCGTCTCCAGCGCGGCGGCTTCGACGCCTCCGCCGTGCGGGTCGCGCCCCGCCCCGGCGCGGGCGGGCGCAAGCACGTGGTGTTCGTGGCGGCGAAAGGCGGCGATCGGGGCGACCGCCGCACGGACTAGCGCAGGATCCTCGACAGCACGTCGTCGTACTGCGGGCCCGCCGGTCGCAGGCTCGCGCGAAAGCCCCGCCGCACTCCCCGGGGCGCTTTGCCCGCCGGTTCGAGGCGGGCCGGCCCAGGGGAATGCTATCGTGCGCCCCGTGTCCCCGGCCCTGCCCGCCGCGCTCCTGCTCGCGTTCGACCTCGCCGCGCACGAGCGGCCGCGCGTGGTCCGGCAGGCGGAGGCCGCCCTGGCGAGCCAGCCGGTCACGATCACCGCCATCGTCAACCCGCGCAGCGCGGGCGGACCGCACGACTTCTCGTCCGAGGGCGACTACTGGTGGCCCGACCCGCAGCACCCTGACGGCCCCTACGTCCGGCGGGACGGCGAGACGAACCCCGCCAACTTCGTCGCGCACCGGCGGCTGCTCGCCGCGTTCGCGCGGGACGCGGGCGCTCTCGCGGCCGCCTACGACCTCACGCGCGACGAGCGCTTCGCGGCGGCCGCGGTCGCCCAGCTGCGCGCGTGGTTCGTGGACCCGGCGACGCGCATGGCGCCGAGCCTCGCGCACGCGCAGGCGATCCACGGGATCGCGACGGGCCGCGCCGCGGGCGTGATCGACACGGTGCACCTCGCCGAGGTGGCCCTCGCGGCAAGGGCCCTGCACGGCAGCCCGGCGCTCGACGCGGCGACCGAGACGGCGGTCGCGGCGTGGTTCGGGGAGTACCTGCGCTGGCTGCAGACGCACCCGTACGGGGTCGAGGAGAGCCGCGCCGAGAACAACCACGCCACGGCCTGGGCGCTGCAGGCGGCGGCGTTCGCGCGGCTGCTGGACGACGAGAAGACGCTGGCCGACCTCCGCCGCCGCTTCAGGGAGGTGCTGCTGCCGGCGCAGATGGCGCCCGACGGCAGCTTCCCGCGCGAACTCGCCCGCACGAAGCCCTACGGCTACTCGATCTTCAACCTGGACGTGCTGGCGGCGCTGGCGGTGGTGCTCTCGACCCCCGGGGACGACCTCGTGCGCTTCCGGCTCGCCGACGGGCGGGGCGTGCAGCGCGGCGTCGAGTTCCTGGCGCCCTACCTGGCCGACAAGGCGCGCTGGCCGCACCCGCCGGACGTCCTGCACTGGGACGAGTGGCCCGTGCGCCAGCCGGCGCTGCTCTTCGCCGCGCTCGCGGGCGAGCGGGGCGACTGGCTCGCGCTCTGGGGCCGGCTCGATCCCGATCCCGCGGGCGAAGAGCTGCGGCGCAACTTCCCGGTCCGCTTCCCCACGCTGTGGCTGCGCCCGCCGGCCTTCGTCACGCCCTGCGCGATGCCGGCGCACGCGGCACGCGACGGCGGTCGGCGCACGGCGCCGAGCGTGCTGTTCGTCGGCAACAGCTTCACCTACGCGGGCGGATCGCCCGTGCGCAGCTACCGGGCGGACAAGGTGAAGGACCTGAACGGCCAGGGCATCGGCGGCGTGCCGGCCCTCTTCGAGGCCTTCAGCGAGCAGGCTGGCTGCGACTACGCGGTGAGCCTCGAGACGGCGCCGGGCGAGGACCTGGGCTTTCACCTGCGCGAGAAGGCAGGCGTCCTCGCGCGCTCGTGGGATGTCGTGGTGGCCCAGAGCCACAGCACGCTCGACAGGAAGCACCCGGGCGACGCGGCCGCGCTCGTCTTCACTGCGCGGGAGCTGGCGGCGCGGCTGCGCGCCCGCAATCCCGAGGTCGACCTGCGCCTGCTGGCGACATGGTCGCGCGCGGACCTGACCTACCGCGGCTCCGGTCCGTGGCACGGCCAGCCGATCGAGCAGATGGCCCTCGACGTGCGGGCCGGCTACGACCGCGCCGCCGCGACCGTGCCGGCGATCCACGGGGTCATCCCCGTCGGCGAGGCCTGGAGTCGCGCCATCCGGGCGGGCGTCGCCGACCCGAACCCGTACGATGGCGTCGCGCCGGGGCAACTGGACCTCTGGGCGTACGATCACTACCACGCGAGCACGAGCGGCAGCTACCTGGAGGCGCTGGTGGTCTTCGGCGACCTGACCGGGCTCGACCCGCGCTCGCTCGGCGCGCAGGAGCGCGCGGCGTCCGAGCTCGGCCTGTCCCCCGAGCAGGCGGTCGCGCTGCAGGACGTCGCCTTCGAGGAACTGGCCGCCAGGAGCGAGCGCCCGGTGCCGAGGGCCTTCGAGCCGGTGGCGCTCGCGTGGTGAGCAATGGAGAAGCGATGAGCGACAAGCGAGTGGCCGTGATCACGGGGGCGGCGGGCGGCATCGGGCGGGCGACCGCTCTCGAGCTGCGCCGCGCGGGCTACGCGCTCGCGATCTGCGACGTGGACGCCGCGGCGGTCGAGCGCGCGGCGGCCGAGTGCGGCGCCGAGCTCGCGCGCGCCGTCGACGTGAGCCAGCAACCGCAGCTCGAGGCGTTCGCCGCGGCCTGCCGCGAGCGGTTCGGCCGCGTCGACGTGCTGATCAACAACGCCGGCATCCTGCGGATCGGCGGCTGGCAGGACGCGAGCGAGGCCGACTGGCGGCGGCTGTTCGAGGTGAACCTGCTGAGCGTGGCCCTGTGCACGAAGGCCTTCGCGCCGCTGCTCGTGGCGGCGCGCGGCCACGTGCTGAACCTCGGCTCCGGCGCGGCGCTCCTGCCGTTCCCGGGCTACCCCGCGTACGGGCCGGTGAAGGTCGGCGTGCTGTGGCTGTCGGAGTTCCAGCGCGCGGAGCTGGCGCCGCTCGGCGTGAAGGTCTCCTGCGTGTGCCCGCTGCTCGTGCGCACCGCGATGGGCGCGGCCGGCAACGTGGGCGCGACGAAGCAGCCCGAGTGGATGTTCCACACGCCGGAGCACGTGGCCGGCGTGATCCGCCGCGCGATCGGCAGCGGCCGCTTCCTCGTCTACGCCTCGTCGCTGCTGCACGTGCTGCACGTGCTGTACCGGGTCGCGCCGTGGCTCATCCGCGTGCTGTTCGCCTCGACGACGCGCAAGCAGATGCAGGCGCGCGACTCACGACCTCCCGCCTAGAGAAGCGCCCACCGTCGCGCTCGGCCTCCGCGCTCTCAGCGCGGGCGCAACAGGCTGAAGAGGACCGCGTCGACCGAGCGGCCGTGGATCACCAGCCGGTCGCGCAGGACGCCTTCCCGCGCGGCGCCCGCCCGCTCCGCCACGCGCTGGCTCCGCTCGTTCCCGACGGCGCACACGATCTCGAGCCGCGCGAGGTCGGTGTTCCGGAAGGCGAAGTCGCTCGCCAGGCGCACCGCCTGGGTCGCCGCGCCCTGGCCCGTGGCCGAGGTCCGCAGCCAGTAGCCCAGGTTCGCGAAGAGATGAAGCCGGTTGATCTGGTTCACCCCGCACGCGCCGAGGAAGCGGCCGGCCGGATCGACGATGACGAAGTTGTACTCGGCTCCGCTCGCCGCCAGCGCGGCCCGGGTGCGCACCCACTCCTCGGCCTCGGCCAGCGAGTACCCCGGGTGGCACCACGCGAGCCACGGGTACACCTCGGCGACGGACTCCCGCGCGGCGTCGAACAGCGCGACCGCGTCGCCCGCCTCGTAGGGGCGGATGCTGCAGTTCGTCAGTGTCATGGTCGGGCTCCAGATCCGGGGATGTGCGAGATTATCTCTCGCCCGCTGCGGCCCCGGCGGTCGGCCGGGCAGGACGTCGACACAGGCCACAGGGTGGGCTGCCCTGACGCGCATGGCCGGCGCTGGTAGGATGCGCCGGTGTTTCGGCCTCGTCTCCTCGCCCTGTTCCTGACGTCGGCCCTCTCGGCCGCCCTGCCCGCCGGCGCCGTCAACCGTGCGGCCGTCGCGCCGAGCGACCCGCCCACGGCCCGCGCCGTCCGGATCGAGAAGCCGCCGGTCGTGGACGGCGACGTCCTGGGCGACCCCGCGTGGTCCGCCATCGAGCCCCTCACCGACTTCTGGCAGACGGCGCCCGTGGAGGGCGCACCCGCGTCCGAGTCGACCGAGGTGCGCGTCGCCTACACGCAGGACGCGCTCTTCCTGGGCGTCGTCTGCCACGATTCGGACCCGGCGGGCATCGTCGTCAACGGCAGTCGCCGCGACTCGCCGCTCGAGGAGACGGACGCCTTCCAGGTCATCCTCGACACGTACCGCGACCGGCAGAACGGCTTCGTCTTCGGCACGAACCCCACGGGCCTGGAGTACGACGGGCAGGTGACGAACGAGGGCCGCGGCAGCGGCTCCGCGGCGCCCGGCGGCGCGGGCGGTTCGCTGACGGGGTTCAACGGCAACTGGGACGCGGCCTGGACGGTGAAGACGAAGACCGGCGACTTCGGCTGGAGCGCGGAGTTCGCGATCCCGTTCCGCACGCTGCGCTACGGGCGCGGCAACGGTCGCGAGTGGGGACTCAACTTCCAGCGCAACCTGCGGCGCCGGAACGAGCAGGTCTACTGGGCGCCGCTCCCCCGCCAGTACAACCTCTGGAACGTCTCCCGCGCGGGCGCCCTCGCCGGGATCGAGCCGCCGCCCCAGCGCAATCTCAAGGTCTCGCCCTACGGGCTGGGCGAGTCGAAGTCGAACCCGGCCCTCGGCCGCGGGCAGCAGACGAACACCAGCGCCGGCGGCGACCTCAAGTGGAGCGTGACGCCGAGCCTCGCGCTCGACGCCACCGTCAACACCGACTTCGCGCAGGTGGAGGTGGACGAGCAGCAGGTCAACCTCGACCGCTTCAACCTCTTCTACCCCGAGAAGCGGCCCTTCTTCCTGGAGAACGCCGGCCTGTTCACCATGGGCTCGCCCGGCGAGGTCGACCTCTTCTTCTCGCGCCGGATCGGCATCGGGCCCTCCGGCGAGGTCGTCCCGATCGGCGGCGGCGCGCGGCTGTCCGGCAAGCTCGCCGGCTTCAACGTGGGCCTGCTCGACATGCAGACGCGCGGCGTGGGCCGGGAGGTGCCGGCGAACAACTTCGTCGTCGCCCGCGTGTCCCGCGAGCTGCCGAACCGCTCGCGTGTCGGCGCCATCTTCGTGAACCGCGCCGGCACCGGATCGCGCGCTCCCGAAGGCGACCCCAACCGCACCTACGGCGCCGACGCCCGCTGGGGCATCGGCCGCTATGGTGCGATCGAGGGCTACGCGGCGAAGACCGACACGCCCGGCCTGCGCGGCCGCGACTACGCGTGGAGCGCGGGCGCCAGCCTGAGCGCGCCCGCCTGGGAGCTCAGCGCGAAGTACACGGAGGTCGGCGAGCACTTCAACCCCGAGGTCGGTTTCCTCGCGCGCACGGACTACCGCAAGCCCGAGGGCGTCGTCCTGTATCGCCACCGCGTGCGCGACTTCGCGGGGCTGCTCGAGGTGAGGCCCCACGTCTCGTACCGGGGCTACTGGAAGCCCGATGGCTTCCAGGAATCCGGCTTCCTGCACGTCGACAACCACCTCGAGTGGAAGAGCGGCTGGGAGCTGCACACGGGCGTCAACTTCACGCGCGAGGGCGTCCTGGGGCCATTCGAGATCTACCCGGGCGTCGTGGTCGCGCCCGGCAGCTACGACCACCGCGAGGCGATGCTCGTCGGCATCACGAACCAGGGCGCGCCACTCAGCCTCGAGGCGCGCGTGACGGCCGGCGGCTTCTTCGGCGGCAGCCGCGTCAGCTCGCGCGGCATCGTGCGCAGCCGCATCGGCGAGGCGCTGAGCGCGGCGCTCGACTACACGCGCAACGACGTCAGCCTGCCCAACGGGCGCTTCCTCGCGAACCTGCTCAGGCTTCGGCTGTCCTACTCGTTCACGCCGCGGCTCTACGTGCAGGCGCTCGTGCAGCGCAACGACGTCGTCGACGCGTGGTCGACGAACCTGCGCTTCGGCTGGCTGCAGGACGCGAACACGGGGCTGTTCCTCGTCTACAACGAAAACCGCGACAGCGAGCGCGACCCGCTCGGGATCGGGCTGCGCGACCACAGCTTCACCGTCAAGTACAGCCACACCTTCGACCTGCTCGACTGAGCGCCGCGGCGGGACGGCGGGCGCGCGGTGTCATAATGGCGGCCTTCCCAGGGAGACTCGCGTGGACCTCGTCGCCGGACAGCGACTCGGCGCCTACGAGATCGTCGCCGCGCTCGGGGCCGGCGGCATGGGAGAAGTGTGGCGGGCGGTCGACACGCGCCTCGGCCGCACGGTGGCGCTGAAGCTCCTGCCCGCGGCCTTCGCCGCAGACCCCGACCGCCTCACCCGGTTCGAGCGCGAGGCGCGCGTGCTCGCGTCGCTGAACCACCCCGGCATCGCGCACCTCTATGGGTTCGAGGCCGTGCGCACGGCGGACGACGTCGAAGCGCACGTGCTCGCGATGGAGCTGGCTGAGGGTGAGGATCTCGCCGAGCGGCTCAAGCGCGGGCCCGTCCCAGTCGACGAGACGCTCGCGATCGCGCGCCAGATCGCCGCGGCGCTCGAGGACGCGCACGAGAAGGGGATCGTCCATCGCGATCTCAAACCGGCGAACCTGAGGGTCACGCCCGAGGGCGACGTCAAGGTGCTCGACTTCGGGCTCGCGAAGGCCTGGACTGGTGACGGCCGGGTCGCCAGTTCGGGCAGCGGCGCCCTCTCCGAGTCGCCGACCCTCGCCCGGACCGGCACGGAGGCCGGGCTGATCCTCGGCACGGCCGCGTACATGTCGCCGGAGCAGGCTCGCGGCAGGGCCGTCGACAGGCGAACCGACGTGTGGGCGTTCGGCGTCGTGCTGTTCGAGCTGCTCACCGGTCGCCGGCTCTTCGAGGGCGAGACGGTCACGGACATCCTCGCCTCGGTGGTGAAGGACCCCGTCGACTGGTCGTCGCTGCCGGCTGCCACACCGGCGGCCGTCCGCTCGCTGCTGGAGCGCTGCCTCGAAAGGGACCCGAAGCAGCGGCTGCGCGACATCGGCGAGGCGCGGATCGCGCTCGAGAGAGCCACGGCTGGAGGCGAAACCGCCGCCGCCCCGCCCGCGACGGCGGTGCCACGTCGCCTCCTGGCCGCGACTCCCTGGCTGCTCGTGGCGGCGCTCCTCGTCGTGGCCGCGTGGCCGCGCCGCGCGGCCGGCCCGGCGGGGAGGCCCGAGCGGGTCGTGCGCTTCGCCTTCGAGGCCAACGATGCGCTGCGGCCGATGGCCCAGCTCTCGCCGGACGCGCGGTACGTGGCGTTCAACCAGGCGACCTCACAGCAGGGCACGTCGCAGACGCTCGTGCACATTCGGCCGATCGCGAGCCTCGAATCGACGCCCCTGCCGCAGACCGAGCGTGCCGGGGCGTTCTTCTGGTCCCCGGACGGCACGCAACTCGCCGTGGTCCTCGAAGGGCGCCTGCTCGCGTTCGACGTGGCAACCGGCGCCTCGCGGCCGATCGCCGACCTTCCGGACACGGCGATACGCGGCGGAACCTGGAGCCGCGACGGCATCATCCTGCTGTCGGTCGGCGGGGCGCTGCAGCGCGTCAGCGCCGCGGGCGGCTCGCTCCAGACGGTGCTCGAGCCCGAGACGGACCGCTACTCGTGGCACGCGGCGCCCGTCTTCCTGCCCGACGGCAGGCGCTTCCTCTTCACCTCGGAGACGCGGGACGGCGGCGAGAACATCCTCGCCGTCCTGGTGGCGGATCTCGCGTCGCCCGGCGCGGCGCGCATCGTGCGCAAGCGGGCGCTTGCCGCGGGCTTGGCCCAGGGCCACCTCATCTGCGTGACTCCCGAGGGCCAACTCGAGGCGCAGCAGGTGGACCCGCAGACCCTCGAGCCGGCCGGAACGGCCCGCGTCCTGGCCCGCACGGTCAGCGTCGACACCCGCATCGGCCTCGCGGCGGCGTCGGTGGCGGACGACGGCAGCGTCGCCTACAGGGTGGGCCGCGACCCGGTGAGCGAGTTCGTCTGGATGGACCGCTCCGGGAGGCGCCTCGGCCGGCTCGGCGAGCCCGGCGCCTGGCACAACTTCGACCTGTCACTCGACGGGACCCGGCTGATCGCGGCGACACGCCGCCGGGGGATCTCGAGCGGCATCTTCCTGATCGACCTCGTTCGCGGTGTGACCTCTCCCGCGTCCGACCCGGCCAACGCGCCGAGCGACCCCACCTTCTCACCGGACGGGACCCGCATCGCGTACCGCATGCGCGGCGCGCTCGTCGCCCGGCCCGTCCAGGGGGGAGCGGAAACGGTGCTGGTGCGCGAGGTCGGCTACCCGGACTCGTGGAGCCGGGATGGCCGCTGGCTCGCCTATGGCGCCCCTCGGCTGGGCCACTACGACCTGTTCGCCGTCGCCCTGGACGCGCTCGACCGCCCGGCGGTCCTGCTCGCGACCGGCGACCCGACCGCCGACGAACCCCGCTTCTCGCCGAACGGGCGCTGGGTCGCCTACCACTCCGGCCAGCGCCCTGAGGTGTTCGTGATCCCGTTTCCGCCGACCGGGGAGCGCTGGCAGCTGTCGAGAGACGGCGGCGTGCAGCCGCGCTGGAGCCCCCAGGGCGACGAGTTGTTCTTTCTCGATCCAGGCGGCCGACTGGAGAGCGTCCGCCTTCCGAGCAGCGACCCGCACCGCGCAGGGGCGCCGACGGCGCTCTTCGAGACCGGCTTCGCGCCCTCGAACTCCTTCGACCAGCTCGCGGTGGCCTCGCGGGACCGCTTCCTGTTGCGCGTGCCGTTCGGCAGCGACCCCGGCGTTCCGGTGCACGTCATCCTCGGACTCGACAGCGCCGCGGAGGCACGCGGGCCCGAGGGACGATGAAGGTCGGGCTACGCGCCGACGGCCCGCGAGGCCTGCAGCGTGTCCGTGTACTGCTGGAAGCTCACGATCTTCCCGCCGCGCAGCTTCCAGACGTGGGCAAACTGCAGGTGGATGCGCGTTGCGGTCTTCTTGAACGCGCCCCCGTAGCGGCCGGTCGCGACCACGGTGTCGCCGGCGTCGTGGACCTCTTCGAGGCTGACGTTGAATCCGTCCCACTCGGTCGCCAGGCGCATGAACACGCCCTGGAGCACGGCGTCCGGCCCGACGTACGGGTTGCGGTCGGCGTACGGGAAGTTCTCGGCCTCGTTCCAGACGATGCCGGGGTCCATCGCGCCGAGCACGACGGGAACGTCGCCGCGGCCGAACGCCTCGTAGAGCGACCGGATCAGTCCGCCGTTTTTCTCAGACAAGGGGGCGCCTCCTGGTTCGACGTTCGGTCGGTTGTGGGTGAGAGGTCGGAGGATCTCACGCCGCCCACCCGGCCGCAAGCTACAATTTCCCTTCCCGAACAGGAGAGAACGGCGAAGCGCCCGCTCACGGCGTTTCGCCTCGTGACCCGCCCGACGTTCGAGGGATGCTGGGAGGATGGACATGAAGACTGCCGAGGACTTCGACCCCGAGTTGCTGATCCTCTTCGATGCCTACGTCCACGGCGCTCTCGATCGCCGCGGCTTCCTGGAGCAGGCGTCCCGGTTCGCCGTGGGTGGCGTCACCGCCGCGATGCTGCTCGATGCCCTGAACCCGCGCTTCGCGGAGGCCCAGCAGGTTCCGAAGGACGACCCGCGCCTCTCGGCCCGGTTCGTCGAGTACGCCTCGCCGACGGGGTCGGGCACCCTGCGGGGTTACCTCGTGCAGCCGGCCAAGACGCCCGGCAAGCTGCCGGGGGTGCTCGTCGTCCACGAGAACCGGGGGCTCAATCCCCACATCGAGGACGTCGCGCGGCGCGTGGCCCTCGAGGGTTTCATGGCCTTCGCGCCCGATGCCCTCTTCCCGCTCGGAGGCTATCCCGGCGACGAGGACAAGGCGCGCGAGCTGTTCCCCAAGCTCGACCAGGCGAAGACGCGGGAGGACTTCGTGGAGGCGGCGCAGTGGCTGAAGGCCCGCGCCGACTGCACCGGGAAGGTGGCCGCGGTCGGTTTCTGCTACGGGGGCTCGATCGCGAACATGCTGGCGACGCGGCTGCCCGACCTCGCCGGGGCGGTCCCCTTCTACGGAGGGCAGGCCAAGGCGGAGGACGTGCCCAGGATCAAGGCGCCGCTGCTGCTTCACTACGCCGAGAACGACGAGCGCGTGAACGCCGGCTGGCCGGCATACGAGGCGGCGCTGAAGGCCAACAAGGTCTCCTACGAGGCCTTCATCTACCCGGGCACCCAGCACGGCTTCAACAACGACACGACCCCGCGCTACGACAAGGCCGCCGCGGCCCTCGCCTGGCAGCGCACGATCGAGTTCTTCGGGAAGCACCTGAAGGGCTGAGCCTCGCGGGCGGCTCAGCGGCACGGCCGGCGTGGGCCGGCCGGGCGAAGGCCGGCGCCGTTTGCACCGGGCTCGCGACGCCGGTCTAATGTCGGCCTCCCAGGGAGGCTGCCGATGCCCGACCGTCGACTCGCGACCGTCCTCACCCCGCTCGCCGTGGTGCTCGCCGTCTGTGTGCCCGCCGCGGCGCAGCAGCCAGCCGCGAGCGCGCCCCGCGTCCTCACCACCGAGGACTACGCGCGGGCCGAGAAGTTCCTCGGCCCGAACATCAACCCGCTGGTCGTGCGCGCCGGGGGCCGGGCGACCTGGCTGACGGACGGCCGGTTCTGGTACAGGAACGCGCTCGAGGGGGGCGGCAGCGAGTTCGTGCTCGTCGACCCGGCGAAGCGCAGCCGCGGGCCGGCCTTCGATCACGCGAAGATCGCCGCCGCGCTGTCGGCCGCCGCGGGCGCGCCGGTCGACCCGAGGAAGCTGCCGTTCTCCTCCTTCGAGCTGACGGCCGACGCGATCCGCTTCGACGCGCTGCGCAAGCGCTTCAGCTGCGATCTCGCCGGCGCGAAGTGCGCCGCCGCGCCCCCCGCGAGCGGAGGCGCGCCTGGCGAGCCGCCCTCGCCCTTCCGTCCGCGCAGCGACGTGCCGTCTCCCGACGGCAAGTGGACGGCGTTCCTCAAGGCCGACAACCTGTGGCTGCGTGAGCTGGCGACCGGCAAGGAGACCCCGCTGACGACGGACGGGATCAAGGACTACGGCTACGCGACCGACAACGCCGGCTGGACGAAGAGCGAGCGGCCCGTGCTCGTCTGGTCGCCCGACTCGCGGAGGATCGCGACCTTCCAGCAGGACCAGCGCAAGGTCGGCGAGATGTACCTCGTCGACACGAAGGTCGGCCACCCGAGCCTGCAGGCCTGGAAGTACCCTCTGCCCGGCGACGCCGAGGTGACGATGATCGAGCGTGTGGTGATCCACCTCGACGGCGCCCGCGTGGTGCGCCTGAAGCTGCCGCCCGACCAGCACCGCGGCACGGTCACCGACGACATCAAGGTGCGCGGCGGCGAGTGGGACGACGTCGAGTGGAGCGCCGACTCGAGCCAGCTCGCGTTCGTGTCGACGTCGCGGGACCACAAGCACGAGGCGCTGCGCGTCGCGGACCCCGAGACGGGCGCGGTGCGCGACGTGCTCGAGGAGACGGCCGCCACCTACTTCGAAGCGGGCAGCGGCCGCGCCAACTGGCGCGCGCTCTTCACGACGAAGGAGGTGATCTGGTTCTCCGAGCGCGACGGCTGGGGTCAGCTGTACCTCTACGACCTCGCGACCGGCCGGCTGAAGCAGCCGATCACGACCGGCGAGGGCAACGTCGCCCAGATCCTGCGCGTGGACGAGAAGGCGCGTGTCCTCTACTTCCTCGGCAACGGCCGCGAGAAGGGACGCGACCCGTATTTCCGCCACCTCTACCGCATCGGCTTCGACGGCAAGGGCCTGGCGCTGCTCACGCCGGAGGACGCCGACCACGAGGTGTCGCTCTCGCCCGCCGGCGCCTTCTTCGTCGACAGCTTCTCGAAGCCGGACGTCGCGCCGACGCTGGTGTTGCGCGACGCCGCCGGGAAGCTGGCGCTGGCGCTCGAGAAGGCCGACGTCTCGCGGCTGGAGGCGGCCGGCTGGAAGCCGCCGCTGCCGTTCACGGTGAAGGCGCGCGACGGTGCGACCGACCTCTACGGCCTCCTCTTCCGGCCGACGCGCTTCGACCCGTCGCAGCGGTACCCGATAGTCAACCAGGTCTACCCCGGTCCGCAGGGCAGCAGCGTCGGCGGCCGCAGCTTCTCGGCGGCCCGCGGCGACACGCAGGCGCTGGCCGAGCTCGGCTTCGTCGTGGTGCAGATCGACGGGATGGGCACGCCCGGCCGCTCGAAGAAGTTCCACGACGCCTACTACGGCAACATGGGCGACAACGGCCTGCCCGACCAGGTGGCGGGCATGAAGCAGCTCGCCGAGCGCTTCCCGTGGATCGACCTCGAGCGCGCGGGCATCTGGGGCCACTCGGGCGGCGGCTTCGCGGCCGCCGGCGCGATGTTCCGCTACCCCGAGTTCTTCAAGGTCGGGATCTCGGAGGCCGGCAACCACGACAACCGCAACTACGAGGACGACTGGGCCGAGCGCTGGCAGGGCCTGCTGGTGAGGAACGCCGACGGCACGACGAGCTACGACAACCAGGCGAACCAGCTCGTCGCGAAGAACCTGAAGGGCAAGCTGCTGCTCGCGCACGGCACGCTGGACACGAACGTCCCGCCCTACAACACGCTCCTGGTCGTCAACGAGCTGATCAAGGCCAACAAGGACTTCGACCTGCTCATGCTGCCGAACCGCGGCCACGGCTTCGCCTCCGAGCCCTACATGGTGCGGCGCCGCTGGGACTACTTCGTGAAGCACCTGCTGGGCGCCGAGCCGCCGAGGGAGTACGAGATGAAGACCCAGGCCGGCCCGCGCGGCGGATTGCCGCCGCTGCCGTGACGCCGAGGAGCGGCCGCGGCATCGCCGCACGCGCGGCTGTCGTCGCTGGCACGGTCCTGCTCGCCGTGCGCAGCGGGGCAGCCGGGGACGTGGCCGCCGGCCTTCCGCTCGTGGACCTGGCCGGGGAGACGGCGCGGCAGGTGGTCGTCGATCGGGAGGCGGGCCAGTACCTCGGCCACCCCACGACGGTGCTCCTCGAAGACGGGAAGACGATCCTGTGCGTCTACCCGAAGGGTCACGGCAAGGGGGCGATCGTCTACAAGAGAAGCGAGGACGGCGGGAAGACGTGGTCGGCCCGGCTGCCGACGCCGGCGAGCTGGGAGACGTCGCTGGAGACGCCGACGATCTACCGGACGGTCGATCGGTCGGGGAAGAAGCGGCTTCTCGTCTTCTCCGGCCTCCACCCGATCCGCCAGTCCGTGAGCGAGGACGACGGCAGGAGCTGGTCCGAGCTGCGGCCGATCGGCGCCTACGGGGGCATCGTGGCCATGGGGGCGCTGGTGGCGCTCCACGACGGCAGCCACCTCGCGCTGTTCCACGACGACGGCCGTTTCTTCCGCGAGGGCGGGAAGGCCGACGGCGTCTTCCGCCTCTACCAGGTGCGGTCGCAGGACGGGGGGCTCAGCTGGGGCGAGCCGCAGCGGGTGTTCGAGTCCGGCGACGTGCACCTGTGCGAACCGGGAGTCGTGCGCTCACCCGACGGAAAGCGCCTCGCGGTGCTCCTGCGTGAGAACCGCCGCGTGAGGAATGCGCACGTCATCTTCTCGGACGACGAGGGGAGGACCTGGACGGCGCCCCGCGAGCTGCCGGCGTCGCTCACCGGCGACCGACACGTCCTTCGCTACGCGCCGGACGGCCGGCTCTTCGCGACCTTCCGCGACATGGCCGCGGGCAGCCCGACGAAGGGCGACTGGGTGGGCTGGGTCGGCCGCTGGGAGGACATCGTCGAAGGGCGGCCGGGCCAGTACCGCGTGCGGCTGATGGACAACACCTACCGCGACGACTGTGCCTACCCCGGCCTCGAGCTGCTGCCCGACGGCACGTTCGTCACGACCACCTACGGCCACTGGACCGCCGGGGAGCCGCCCTACGTCGTGAGCGTGCGCTTCACGCTGGCGGAACTCGACTCTCGGCGCGCGCAGGCGCCGTAGGACGGCGTCCCGCCCGGCGCCTCAAGCGCAGAAGGCGCGCACGAGCGCCGTCGCCTGCTCGACGGCATGGACGGGGTGGACGCCGATCGCCGTCTCGTCCGAGAGGACGATGCCGGCGTAGCCGCGCGCCACCAGGTCGTGGAGGTGGCACACCTCGGAGCGGGTGGGCTCCGCATGTCGCGTCAGGTGCTCGAGGACCTGCCCGGCCATCAGCACCGGGCAGGGCAAGGCGGCCGGCCCGAGCGCGCTCACGAAGCGGCCGAGGGCGCCTGGCCCCAGCTGCTCTCCGAGGTCGCCCCGGCACACCCAGATCGTGTCCACCCGGGCGGCGATCTCGGCGAGCGCGTCGACGGCCTCGCGCCGCTCCACCTTGGCCACCACCGGGGTGCCCGGCAGGCGCGCACGGACCCACTCGGCCTCGCGGCCGTCGAGCGCGAACGACCACGCGACCTGCAGCCCCGGCCGCCCACGCACGGCCTCGAGCCGGAGGGCGTCCGCGGGCGTGAGGCCGGAGAGCCGCACCGGGTGGTCGAGCAGGTTCACGCCCTTGCGGGGCCGCAGCAGACCGCCGACGAGCGCCTCGGCCTCCAGCCATCCCTCGCCGCGGGCGAGGACCGTGAAGCGCAGCCGGCCGTCGTCGCAGCCGAGCGTGGCGCCGATGCCCGCGGCGGCGAACAGCTCGGGGTGCGGCAGGGGCACGTCCTCGGGACGGGCGGCCTCGGCGGCGAAACGGATCCTCGCGCCGACGGCGATCGGGCGCTCGACGATGTCGCCGACGCGCATCTTGGCGCCCTGGAGATCGACGACGAGCGGCAGCCCGGGCGCGGCCTCGCGCGCCTGGGCGGCGCGCCAGGCGAGGTCCTCGGGCGAGAGGTGGGAGGCGTTGAGGCGCAGCGCGGTGGCCCCCGCCCGGGCGAGATCACCGGCCAGCGCGAAGGAGGCTGGCCCCAGCGTGGCGACGATCTCGAAGCTTCGTGTCGACACGCCTAGACCAGGCCCTCGATCTCGTGACGGAACGCGCGCCCTCTCGACTCGGGATCCCAGCCGGCCTCGCAAGCCGAGCGGATGCCGTTCTCGAGCGCGCGCAGGATGCGCGTCTCCGGCGGCGGACCCTCCTCCGGGCCCACCCTCAGGGTGAGGTCCAGGACCAGCTCCCGCGTGCGACCGGGCCGGAGGGACACGGAGAGCGAGATCGCCTTGATGCCCTTGCCCCAGACGAGCCAGCCGTGCCGGTACTCCCAGGCGTAGCTCATGGCATCGACGGTGACGAGCCTCGACTCCGCGCCGCTGCGGGCGGCCTTTCCCCGCAGCTTCCCGGAGATCAGGCGGTCGTCGTCCTTCGGCCCTCGGTTCCTGGTCACGGTCGGACCATTCTCCGCTCGGTCACCTCCCGGCGGTAGCGGCCCCGGCCCACCCCTCGCTCCGGATTCGGATTGGTAAGACAACTAGATCTTGACAGGTTTTCCTTTGGTAATACAAACTCTCGTCCGCTCGACGGCCAGACTCGGGCTGATTGCGTCACCCAATGGCCATAGAGCAGTTCCGCAGACCGAGCAGCCGGGCCGGCGGGATCTCGGCCAGGAGCCATTTGGTCTTACCAACATGGCCGTTGGCCAACGGCTGAGAGAGGGTTCCATGAACAGGTCGACCACGCGACGCGCGCTCCCCGCGCTCGTCGCGATCCTGCTCGCCGCGGGCGCGGCGAGCGCGCAGGACGTCCGGGCCCGTGTCCAGGGCCTGGTGTCCGACCCGAGCGGCGGCGTCCTTCCGGGCGCCACCGTCGTGCTGACGAACGACGGCACCGGCGTGAGCGCCACGCGCACCACGAGGGCGGACGGGCGCTTCCTGTTCGACTTCGTCGAGTCGGGGAACTACTCCGTGCGCGGTGAGCTCGCCGGCTTCAAGGCCGTCGTCCAGAAAGGCCTCCGCGTCCAGCAGCGCGGGGACGTGACCGTGGACCTGAAGCTGGAGGTCGGCGGCATCGAGGAGACGATCACCGTCACCGAGGCCGCGACGAGCGTCCAGTTCAACACGGCCACCCGCGACCTGACGATCGAGCAGGAGATGGTGAAGGAGCTGCCCTCCGCCACGCGCAACCCCTTCCAGCTCGCGATGCTCGACCCGACGACGATCCAGCGCGGCAGCACGGTCGAGACCGCCCCCTACTTCCACCGGACCGCGAACGAGATGGACATCGGCGGCGGGACGAAGTACCGCAACGACGTGCTGCTCGACGGCACGCCGCTGACGGCCGGCGACAAGCTCGGCTACACGCCACCGATGGACGCGGTCAGCGAGTACACGATCCAGCAGAACTCCGTCGACGCCGAGTTCGGACACAGCGCGGGCGGGATCGCGATCGTGACGATGAAGTCGGGCACGAACAGCGTGAAGGGCTCGGCCTACTACTTCGGCCGCAGCCCCGAGCTCAACGCGCTCTCCGACCGCGCCGTCCACCGGCACAACGACAACCCGTACTGGAACGCCGGCGGCTCGATCGGGCTGCCGCTGCGGAAGAACAAGCTGTTCCTTTTCGGGGTCTTCGACGCGATCACCAGCACGCAGTCCTCGGCCGGCTACTACACGCTGCCCAGCGCGCTCGAGCGCCAGGGCGACTTCTCGCAGTCCTACAACGCCGACGGCAGCCTGCGCGTCATCTACGACCCGCTCACCTCGCGCACCGTCAACGGCGTGCAGGTGCGCGACCCGTTCCCGGGCAACAAGATCCCGGCGAACCGCTGGGACCCCGTGGCGGCGAAGATCCTGGGCGGCCTGTGGCTGCCCAACAACGCGGGCGACGACCTGACGGGCTTCAACAACTTCAAGTACCAGCAGGAGCTGACCTACCACTACCTCAACTTCTCGACCCGCCTCGACTGGAACATCTCCGACCGCTGGAAGGCCAACGCGCGCGTCAGCCGCATGCGCACGAACCAGGACGGCAACGACTACACGGACGGCAACGACCCGTTGAAGCTGCGCAACATCACGGGCTCTCGGCGCAACGGCTGGAACGTGGCGGCCGACACCGTGTACACGTTCAACTCCTCCACCACGCTCAACGTGCGCGGCTCGTTCTACCAGGCCGAGGACAAGCGCGAGTACCCGGACATGGAGGTCGGCGAGCAGGGCTACGCGAACCTGTGGCCGAGCGGCTGGTGGCAGCCGTACGCCGAGAACCGGCCGCTCGTCTACGCGCCCTACCTCGTCGTGGACAGCACGAGCCGCGCCCAGTTCGGCGTGCAGAACTTCTGGTACCAGCAGCCCAAGGGCTACAGCATGCACGCCCGCGTCAACAAGTACCTGACGAAGCACTCGCTCAAGGCCGGCACCGAGATCCGGCTGAAGCGCGGCGACGCCGCCCGCTTCGACTACGCGGACCTGCGCTTCGTGGCCCGCGAGACGGCCAACCGCTGGACGAGCCCCACCACCACGAGCGGCAACCCGTGGGCGAGCTTCCTGCTCGGCGCCATGGACCCCGCGAACTCCAAGGTCAGCTACAAGGAGCTGCAGGTCGCCAACACCGAGTTCTACGGCTTCTACCTCCAGGACGACTGGAAGCTGAGCCAGAGGCTGACGCTGAACCTCGGCCTGCGCTACGAGTACGAGGGCGGGCTGTGGGACCCCCAGTACCGGCTCCCGCAGCAGCTCGACCTCACGGACACGATCCCCGGCATGGCCGAGGCGATCGACCCAAAGATCCCGGCCGCCATCAAGGACTACATGTCGCAATCGGCGGGCGCGAGGACCTACAGCTACACGGGCGCCTTCTCGTTCACCGACGAGAACGACAAGCGCAAGACGAAGGCCTGGACGGGCGCGATCATGCCGCGCATCGGCCTGGCGCTCCGGCTCGACGACAAGACGGCGCTGCGCGCCGGCTACGGCCGCTTCGTGACCCCCACCGACCTCGCCAACGCCGAGCGCGACTCGCTCGGCGAGATGGACCTCGCGGCCTACAGCCCGGCCACGAGCGTCCTCTCGAGCGTCAACGGCGTGCCCGCGGCCTACCTCGCGAACCCCTTCCCGCAGGGCCTGACGCCGGCCTACGGCAAGACCTACGGCCGCTACACGAACCTCGGTGACGCAGTCTCGATCGACGAGTACGAGCAGCGCACACCGATCAGCGACCGCATCAACGTGTCCCTCCAGCGCGAGCTGCCGGGGAGGGTCGTGGCCGACGCGACCTACTTCGTCAACTTCATCAGCCACGACCAGTACAACCAGAACCTCAACCTCGCCGACCCGCGCCTGAGCTACACGTACGGCGCGGCGGTCGACAAGTCCGTGGCGAACCCGTTCTACAACTACGGCACGGTCGAGACCTTCCCCGGCGCCCTGCGCCGCTCCTCGACGGTCGCGATGTCGCAGCTGTTCCGGCCCTACCCGCAGTACGGCGACATCATCCAGACCGGCACCGACCTGCGCAGGGCCCGCTACCAGTCGCTGCAGCTGCGTCTGCAGCGACCGTTCGCGAACGGCTTCTCGTTCCTCGCCACCTACGCCTACGTCACCCAGAAGTCGCAGTGGTTCTACGACGTCCAGGACGAGTACGACCAGACGCTGTCGTGGTTCGACCTCTCCGTGACCTCGGCCGGCCGCAGCGGGGCGCCGACGGTGGCCGCCGACCCGAAGCACCGCTTCGTCGGCGCGGC